>NZ_BAAFZH010000071.1:0-95290 GCF_054684315.1 Scytonema sp. NUACC21
GTCTATCAGTGCAAGCCACAGACGGCGATGACCACCAGGTCCACTATAAAAAAGCATATCTATCAGCAGTTTTAGTGCTAGGTGAGTGAGTTCATCTGTGGAAACTGTCTCGTCTTCCTCCATTCGCTCTTGGTAAGTGTTGCAGAAAGCATCAATGTAATCTCCTAGTAAAGCAGCTTGATGTGGTTCGCGGTTAGTTTCCGCCATTTGTTCCAAAAGACCAACAGCACGGCGAATCAACTCTTGGTGCTGTTTTGCTAGGTAACAAATAATGAGAACAAGTGCTCTAGCTTCTTCTACATCTAGTTTTTTTCGCCCTCCTTGACCTCTACGCAGTGGATTTGATTGTCTCAGTCGCCACAACGCCACTCGGTCTGGTACTCTTGACTCTAAATTCAGATTAACTGCCGCTTGTAGCATGGCTTCTGAGCCAATGCCAGTCAATGTTTCTAGCGCCAACAGCACCAAATCCAGCTGGGTCTTGATATTGTCCCAGTGAACGGAGTTCGGGGCACCAATTTTGATTAAATCCTCCCACTGAGAATTTGGGGTGGGTGAATTGGCGGCAGTGTGCATAACTTTCAGCATAGGTGATCGGGCTGGTAGGGGCTGTTGCTGTTACCCATTTTGAAACCAGACTCGCATGGGGTAATAATGGTTTCCATGCACGATATACTGCAACGACAGCTACAGCTTTTTTCACTTAGGACAACAGCAAATGTCTTTGTTTTACTCTAAGACGAAACGCTATTTTCACAAAACTATAATTTATGCTAATAGACTTGGGGTGTTTAAACATAATAATTTATGTATACGCGTGGATAGTGGTTAGTGGTTTTTAGCTTGAAAACTTCTTACTTCTAAATATATGTCTACCAAGACGACACCCCTGTCAGAGAAGAAGTGACATACAATATTTTGCTATTACAATAGCAGTTACTAAGTATAAAAAATTAGTTATAAAACTTAATATTAACAAATCCACATAACATGGATCGACTAAGAGATGTTAAAGTTTCAGAAATTAATGTACTGGAAGCAGGACGCATATACAAATCTCTTGGAGCAATTCCTGCTCAGATGTTGCGCTCAACAATCTATCGTGCTTGGGAACGATCGCATTTGCAAGGCGCTAACCCCTATGCACTCCAAGCAGAAAAACTATCAAGCTCAGATACGGAGCGTTTAATAGCGAAAAATAGCGATCTCATTCAAATGGCTAGTCCTTACATCCGCATACTCTCACAGGCGGCTGGCACAGATCGTCATGCAGTTATGTTAGCTAATAAACAAGCGATCGTCTTGGATGTAGTAGGTGATAAGCAAACCGTACAAGGGACAGAATCTTTCCCTAAATCTGGTTCTTTGTTATCAGAATGTGTAGCTGGCGCTAACGGTGTGGGTACGCCACTAGCAGAAGCAGATTATGTAGAAATTATTAGCGCAGAGCATTTTATTGAGGGGTTTCATCCGTTCACATGCCAAGGAATTCCTCTACGCGATGACAAACAAGAAATTCTTGGCGTGTTGAGTATCTCCCTGCGTCGTGCAGATGCCGGACAACGCCTGAAAGAAATATTGCTGTGTGCATCTCACGGAATTGAAGCAGATTTATTGATAGCGAAGTTAGAAAAAGATGTTCGTCGTGTATTGGAATCCAATCCCAATGAATATCAGCCATTAGAAGACTTGCGTCAGGATATCATCCAAGCACATCAAGCAGCACGCTTAAAACTTGAAGTTGTTTCGCGGATGATAGCAGCTAACCGCTTAGAGTACGCGAGACAATTGCTGCAACAGGCTGAACAATCAATTCAAATGTTTCGTCGCCGTGCAGAAATTTGGCGCAATCTGGCATCCTTTGAAATTGGCAGCCCTCAACCCGTGTCACTTACAGATAAGATATCCGATTTAAGAGATCTTCTCTCGACGGAAGCAGCTATCCGTCAGGTGGAAGTCATGACTGAATGGGACGAGGCAATTACAGTAATTGCCGATGCCAGAAGCCTTTTACGTCAGCTGCTGCGTTATTTTCTCCAAGCCTTCGATAGTGCGGGTAAAGGTGGAATAGTCAAAGTGGCAGTCAATGAAATCTCAAATTTTGAATTAGTACAAGTTAGTTTCACAACAATTTCAGTCGTTAATTCCTTTCCACAAGCGCCAAACTCACAGTTTTTTTATCTACCAATAAAAAGAATTAAAGATGAACAATAAGAATACAGCAAAGGGCAAAGTACTCATTGCAGATGATGACGACGATAGTAGAGTGATGCTCGCGTTTCTCTTGGAGGAGGAAGGTTGGGAGGTAAACGAAGCAAAGAATGGCAAAGAAGCTCTAGAAAAAGTCATTAAGGAGCAACCAGATTTATTGATTTTAGATAATAGGATGCCAGAATTAACAGGAACTGAGGTGTATCAACAACTCCAGGAAGAAGGTATTAAACTAACAGTGATATTAGCTACAGCCTACGACTCTCTGGAAGAACTAGCCTCATCCTTGGGAATTTCTCATTTTATTTCTAAACCATACGACATTCCTAAATTATTAAAAATAATAGAATCAGCTGGCGAAAGTTAACTGGCTTGGAATGATTTATACTCCCCGCCCACGCAGGGTCGGGGATTCTACTATTCAACGTAAGCAACTGTAACACCAGTGCCACCATCACCTTGTTCGGCAGCTTCGTGGCGGCTGACTCTGGGATGCTGCTGCAAAAAGGCATGAACTCCTTGTCGCAGTTTACCAGTTCCGTGTCCGTGAATAATCCATATTGGCCCGTTAGCTTCTGAAATGGCTTTGTCTAATATGATTTCTGCATCAGATACCCTGCGTCCGCGTAAATCTACGGTATTTTTCGATGTACGAACGGCTAGGGTAGGTTGTGGTGCAGGTGTTGATATCGGTGCTGGTTTCGGTTTGACGGCTGGTTCAGCTTTTTGACCATCCAGGGATTCCACGTCTTCCAATTTCACCGTCATCTTCATCAATCCAAAGCGGACAGTTAATTCCCCATCATCGTCGGGCGCTGTTAAAACTTCCGCTGTTTGCCCTAACTTGGGTATGCGGATGCGATCGCCCACCTTGGGAATAAATCCGACTTTTGGTTTTGGTGGTGGTGCTGGTGTATGTTTTTCAGCAATTGCATTCAGTGCGTTTGTTGCTTGTTGGGCATCTTGTGCTGTTGGTTTACCTTGCTGCAAGCGTCGGATGATTTGAGCTATTTCACCTCTTGCTTGAGCAATTGCCTGTTGCACTGCCATCTCTTGTGAAGCACGCAAAGCCTGTTCTCTGGCTTGTAAATTCCGAGATTTTTCGGCTACTTCTTTGTACAAACGTTCTGCTTGCTGCAACAAATCCTGTGCTTGGGAAGCTTTGGTTTCTTGACGGCGACGTTGTGCTTCCAACCCCGCAATCACTTGATTCACCTCGTCAGTTGCACCCCCGAGGTGTGTTTTTGCCTGTTCTACAACTTCTGGTTTCAATCCCAAGCGACGGGCAATGGTTAAGGCGTTAGAACGTCCCGGTATTCCCCACAGAAGACGATACGTCGGAGAAAGGGTGCCTTCATCAAATTCTACAGAAGCATTTTCAAACCTCTCATCTTGGTATTTCAGCGCTTTCAACTCTCCAAAGTGAGTGGTAGCTACAGTTAGCAGGGCATGGTCGGCTAAATGTTGCAATAATGCGATCGCCAATGCACTTCCCTCTGCTGGATCTGTGCCCGCACCAACTTCGTCCAACAGTACTAGGCAGGAAGGGGGGAGAGGAGCCGCCTCTACGGTAGGGGGCTGTGAGAAAGAAGAATCTTCCCCGTCCCCCGTGTCTTCCTTGTCTTCCTCAAGTCCTTGTTCCCCTGTCTCCCTGCCTTCGTCTAGCGCTTCTAAAATCCGACTTATACGGCGGATGTGACCGGAAAAGGTAGATAAGTTCTGTTGTAGTGACTGTTCATCACCAATATCTGATAGTACCTGGCTGAACCAAGGTATTTCTACTGGTTCGCGAGCAGGCACAAACAAACCCACTTTTGCCATTAAAGCTGCTAAACCCAAAGTTTTCAGGGTTACTGTTTTGCCACCAGTATTTGGTCCGGTAATAGTTACGACCCGAATGGAGGGTTGAATCAGCAAATCAACGGGGATGACGGGATATCCTTGTTCGTGGTGATACTGCCATAGTAGAAGTGGATGGTGCAACTGCCGCAGGGTAATAGTTTCCTTTTCCTCACGATTGATAAAGCGGGGAGGATTTGCTTTGAGCCAGAAACTGTAACGTGATTTGGCAACCGCTAGGTCTAGGATAGTCGCAATTGCCAACAGCCTTTCCAAATCTGGTTTTACTGCTCCCACCTGTTGAGTTAAGGTGCGGCGGATAGCTTCTTCTTCTGATTGTTCTCTCCTCAACAGTTGCCGCCATTGGTTCCCCAGGGGCACTATGGAATTTGGTTCCACGTATAACGTTGCGCCACTGCTTGAGGTATCGTGAACAATACCCTGAATGGCATCTTTTTGGGGCGCTTTTACAGGAATGACAAAGCGATCGCCTCTTTGTGTGATGACCTGTTCTTGAACTGCATTCGATTTTACTTGTATAATATTTTGCAGCTTTTGAATAATTTGACTGCGTGTTTGTCGCAAAGAAGTGCGAATTTCACCCAGTTTTTGGCTGGCGCGGTCGGTAACCTGTCCTCTCTCATCTATACATCTATGAATTTCTTGCTCTAATTCCGGGTAAGTCCGTAAATCAGCAACCAATTCATTCAATATCGGTAAATCTGAGTGGTTGTCAATGACGCGGCGTAAATTTCTTGCACCGGCTAGAGTCGTGGCAATAGCCAGCAGCTCATCTCCTGCCAGTATTCCTTGCAACTCAGCGCGTTCTAGTGAATCGCCAATATCTTGAATTCCATCAAATGAGAGTCCTGCACTCAGTCGGCTTTCCAGTTCGTAGACTTCCTTAGTTTGAGCCAACAACTGCTCGCTTTGGGCTTGAGACTCAGGAATTGTTAAATGACGTGCAGCTATAACTCCCAGCTTTGTTGCGGCAAAGGTAGACAAATGCTGGCAGAGGCGAGGCCATTCAAGTAGTTCTAAAGTTTCAGATTGGATCAAGGGTTTCTAATCTGAATGATTGTGAATTTATGGTAACAAAACTATTGTCGCTTAATTTATGGCTGTCAGGGAGTACGGAATACACGAATTTGTACCTGTAATTCCTATTTTGCGGTTTACCACAAAAAAATATCCTTGCCCTTCACGCTAAGTTAGTAGTTTGCCCTAGGTGGTTGGATTACTCTATCGGCATACATTTCGGTAAAGCACGGATTAAAGTGTATATTTTCTGCTCAGCGTCTTGTGCTACTTAGAAGAGAATAGCCAGCTATAAGCATTTCCACTATTTACATTTTGACTTTGATTGCACTAAATTGGGGTTGAGAAATCTGTGTATTCAAAAACATCCACCTGCTTTTTATGCTGTTTAGCCCTTTAAACCTGCCCTATTGGATTTTTTTGGGTATGGGAGTTTTGTTGTTTTTATTTGTGATTTGTTTTGGTGGTGGGGGTGAAGATGTTGATATTGATGTTGATGCAGAAATAAACACAGATGCTGATGGTGACTTAAACTTTGGGCAGTTGCTTGGATGGGCTGGTATTGGGCAAGCTCCTCTTATCTTGTTACTAGCAACAGATTTGAGCTTATGGGGTGTAGTGGGATGGATGTTGAATGTTTGGATTGGTAGCATTATTGCTCTTCCAAATAGTTTTTTTAGCAGCATAATTTTATTGTGTTCGCTAACGATCGGCGTTCTTATAGGCAGTTGGATTGCACGTCCAATAGGCAAAATTTTTGCTGATTTTAGTGAAGATGCAAGTGGCGATCGCTTAATTGGTTGTACGGGTATTGTCACTTCGGCGTTCATTCCCGTTGCCAATCAAAAAAGAATTGGTCAAGTAGATGTTACAGATTCAGAGCGGAATCTTTTGAGTATTAATGCAACCGTACCAGAATGGGCAACAATAATTCCTCAAAGAGGAGCACAAGTTATTGTCATTGATAAGCGTTTGGATACATATTTCATTGTTGCCAAAGATAGCTTGGATCAAGAAAATTGGTTAAATGGGCTCTCCCAACCTACTTCTAGCTCAAGCTAACAATCCTTCTGATTTTTAGAATTTCAGAAAAATATTAAATATTTGATTTTTTTTTAATAGGTTGTGCATTACACGTTTTAAATAAATATCAAGAAAGAAATTTGAATAATCAAAAAAAATGAACTACTTACTGGCAAACTTAATACATTTAAAAAGCAATATTTCTCAATTAGTTTTTTTACAACTCATGTTAGATGGACTAAGAGGAGAAATTGTTTTCCCAGGAATTATTGCAGCCATAGTTGTCCTACTACTATTAAGTATCTGGGCTTACACGCGAGTTTATGTAATTACTCCCACTAACGAAGCGTTTGTAAGAACTGGGGGCATTTTTATTAAAAGGAAAACTGTCATTCTTAACGGTGGTTGTGTTGTTTTGCCAGGTTTTCACGAATTAACCCGCGTTCCATTACGAGAAATTTCTATTGATGTTGAACGTACTGGGAAATTAGCGGTTCGCACCCAAGACTACCTGCGAGCCAATATGCGGGTGACTTTTTACGTGTGTATAAATGCCTGTGACGAGGATGTATTAATTGCTGCTGCTAGACTTTCCCGACAAGGTAGAATTACACCAGAAGATATCAAAGAAGCTTTAGAAAAACGTGCTGACGACGCTATTCGTGCGGCGGCTAAAAGAAAAAGTTTGGCAGAGATTGACTCAGACAAGTTGGGTTTTGCTGATGAGGTGTTGAACTTAACTCAGCCAGATTTAAAGAAAGTGGGTTTAACCCTAAATAACATTGCAATTTCAGAAATTGAAGAAAGCGATACCTACGATACAAATAATTTTTTCGATGCTCAAGGTGTGCGGTTGCGGACGGAAACAATTCAACGTTCAATTCAGCAAAAACGGGAAGTTGAGTTAACAACTCTAGTGGCAATAGAACAGAAAGAACTGGATGCGGAGAAGCGATCGCTGCAAATTGTCCAAGACAAAGAAAGTGCTAAATTAGAGCAACAATTACAAGTAGAAGCACTGAAAGCTCAACGAGAACGAGAAATTCAAGAAGCTAAAGATAGAGAAGCTGCTACAATACGGCGTACAAAAATTTTGCAGGATAAATCAGTAGAAGAAGAAGAAATTCGCAAAAAACTAGCAGTGCAGCAAAGCCAAATAGAAGCCGATATTGCATTGGAGGAACGTAATAAACAACTGAAAGTGGCACAGGCTTTACAAAAGCAAGAAGCTGAACTAGCAGATATTACGCGACAACAAACAGTAGAATCTGGTAAGTTGCAAGCACAAGTGCAGGTTGTAGAGTCAGAAAGACTGGCAAGACTAGCTCAGGAAGACGTAGCGATCGCAATTGCCAATAAAAAACGCGATTCGTTTCTCGCCCAAGCCGAACAAGCAAGGGCTGAGGAATCAGTCCGCACGGCTAGTGAAATTGAAAAAGCCGAACGGAGCAAAAACTTATCTATAATTGCTGCGGAAAAAGAAGCTCAAGAAAAAAGTATTGGCGATCGCAATATTGTAGAAATTGATGTTTTTCGCCGTCGCCGACAAGCAGAAATTGCCCAACAAGCTGCAGAACTTGAAGCCGAAGCAATTCGTATTCTTGCAGATGCAAATCGTGACAAAGCCCTAGCAGAGGCTGAAAGCACGAGAGCAAAAATAGCTGCTGAAAACATTATTAGCAATGCCAATCTTAGTGCCAAAACCATCTTGGCGATTTGGCCACAACTATCGGAGAAACTGCCAGAAATTATCACTGCTTTAGCTCCGCAACCGGGAGTTTTGGGAGACACTCGTATTTATTCTTTCCCCGGAGGTAATGGTAACAATAGCGCTCAAGACATCAACAAGTTGCTACTGTCTACTAGCGGTCTGGCTTTAATCAATACTCTACTTGATGAAGGCAAACTAGGCGCATTGTTATCCCAAATCAGTCAAATGGTACGTAACAACAATCAGGTGGCAAATGACACATCTGGTATCACTTCTGTAGAAACAACCCCAGAGCAAATTGATTCATGAAAAAAACTCTGCAACTTTTCTCCAATTTTGATACCCTAGCTTAAATAGATTTGGGAACATCAGAAGCGTGGATATTCAAATTGGGCGGGGAAAGACAGCTCGCAGAGCCTACGGTATAGATGAAATTGCACTTGTCCCTGGTAATAGAACACTAGATCCAAGTTTGGCAGATACAAAATGGCGCATTGGTAATATAGAACGGGAAATTCCGATTATTGCCAGTGCTATGGATGGCGTAGTGGACGTTCGCATGGCTGTGCTTTTGTCACAGTTAGGAGCGTTGGGAGTTCTAAATTTAGAAGGTATCCAAACTCGCTACGCTGACCCAGAGCCCATTTTAGACCGCATTGCTTCCGTGGGTAAAGAGGAATTTGTTACCCTGATGCAAGAACTGTATGCTGAACCTATTAAGCCAGAACTTATAGAACAACGAATAAAGGAAATTAAACAACAAGGTGGCATTGCTGCTGTGAGTGCTACCCCAGCGGGGGCTAGCAAATATGGCTCGGTGGTAGCACAAGCAGGAGCAGATTTCTTTTTTGTGCAAGCGACAGTCGTCTCTACAGCACACCTCTCCCCTGAGTCGGTTGTTCCTCTGGACTTGGGGAAATTCTGCGAGGAAATGCCCATACCCGTGATTTTGGGCAACTGTGTTACTTACGATGTTACCCTCAATCTGATGAAAGCAGGAGCCGCAGCAGTACTGGTGGGAATTGGTCCCGGTGCAGCTTGTACCTCGCGTGGTGTTTTGGGTGTGGGTGTTCCTCAAGCAACTGCGATCGCGGACTGTGCTGCTGCTCGTGATGATTACTACCAACAAACAGGTAAATACGTCCCTGTCATTGCCGACGGTGGTTTAATCACGGGTGGCGACATCTGTAAGTGCATTGCTTGCGGTGCAGATGGTGTCATGATTGGTTCTCCTTTTGCCCGGTGTGCTGAGGCTCCAGGGCGGGGATATCACTGGGGTATGGCGACGCCCAGCCCAGTCCTACCTCGGGGCACGCGCATTAAGGTAGGCACTACCGGTACATTAGAACAAATCCTCAGAGGACCCGCACAACTTGATGATGGGACGCACAACCTGTTAGGAGCCTTAAAAACGAGCATGGGCACCTTGGGAGCCAAAAACCTCAAAGAAATGCAGCAGGTTGAAGTCATCATTGCTCCCTCTTTGCTAACTGAAGGCAAGGTCTATCAAAAAGCTCAACAGCTAGGTATGGGTAAATAAATATTTGGTTATTGGTTAGTAGGTTATTGTAACACAGTACTACTAACCATTAACTACTATCTACTAACTCAAAAAATTTTTTCAGACTCTTAAACGGTTTTCGCCCGTGCTTTGCCCTGCCAAAAAAGTTGCAAAACTACCCTAACATCATAATATTATTATTTCTTGCTGTCGAGGTTGCTCGGAACCGTAGGTAATCGTCTTGCGTACCGACCCAGCGTCTAAAACATAGATACGTACTGAATCTTCGGTAGGTTTGATCAAGTTTTCCACTTGCACCCTGAGTTTGGCAAACTGCATGGCAGTCAAAAAACATTCAAACACGCTGTACTGCGTCCATGTCCCATAGCCAGAGAGCATTTTGTGTAATTTTGTGCGCCGCTTATTTGCTGCTTTACTGTCTGGCAAGTCGTAAATGACGAGGTAAAACAAAGTACTCATCGTAGTGTCAGTGGTTTATAAGGAACTCCTTCTTGTAAATGCCGACTTAATAATCGTGCTTGCAATTCGATCGCACGCCGATAGCTACATTGATAACCAAAGGTAGGATGCTTAAACTCGTCGTTCATTTTTCGTTCCCATGCCTGCAAAAACTGTTTGCGTCCACTTTCCGACAGTCGATAGGCACCAAGATTATCGGTAAAATCATCGGGTTTAATTTCTTTGTGGCTGATGACTGAAAGAATCAAATTATCAGCAATCAACGGGCGAAATTCCTCCATCAAATCGAGAACCATAGCAGGCTGTCCTCTGGTCGCCTCATGTAAATAACCCACGTAGGGGTCCAAACCAGCCATATGGACTGCAGCCGTTACCTGCACTTGCAGAAGCCCGTAGGCAAAACCCAATAATGCATTGACTGCATCGGTGGGAGGGCGGCGATTTCTACCGTTAAATGACCATTCTTCCTCCAGCATCTTTGACCAAGCTGCAAAATATTCCCGTGCAGCCAATCCTTCAACACCTCGCAACTCGTTCAAGCTTGTTTGTTCTTTGACTAGCTGTTTGCGAGATTTCAGGGAATTGTCTTTTTGGTCGTGGCGATATAAAACAGCGTGTTGATTGTGGATTTTGCCAGTCACAATTGTTTTGACAATCTCCAGACGATGGGCTGCATCGCAGTAAGCCGCATACTGTGCCAACCGCAACTGACCGTTACGAGAATAGGCAGGAAGCGCCGAACCCAAGTATTTACCAAACCCAGAAAGGTAATGTACGGGCATTCCCAGTTCTAAAGCATAGACTAGAGCATCGCCTGTAATCTGGGGATTTCCCATCAAGACGACTTGTTCTACAGTTTGGGCGGGAACGGATTTTTTCTCCCAGTTGCCGTCTTCTTGTTTGAGGGCAACTTTAAAAGCTTCCGCAGCTTTGCTTAAAACTGCATCCGGTTGAGTAACGTAGAGAATTGACATAATTTATACCTCAAGGCGTAGTTTTTTGATTTCTTTTGGCAAACAAATTTTCTGTAAGCTGCAATCCCGACACTTTTTCCCATTGTCAATAGGTGGTGGCATTGCACCTCCAATCGCTAATCTTGCTGCCTGAATTGCTTGTTCTGTCGCCAGTCGCAATGCGGGTGTAAAATTGACACGTTCCCGACGGCGGTTAGCGTAGTAAAAAATTTCTCCGTAAGGAATGGAACTTCCAATGCGTTCCTCCAAACACAAAGCCGCCCCACACAGTTGAAAATGGTCGCTCAAATGGTTTGCCATCCGTCCTTTTTTAAATTCCAAAGGCACTAGCTGGTTGTCTTTTTCCTCAACTGCGTCGATAATGCCATTGATGAGTAAGCGATCGCTCCACACCCACTGATGACGATAAACCACCTTGTCGCCTTCAACAGACTTACCCTCATCATCAACATTGCGGTGCAAGTGACGACCGATGATAATATGCTCGTTGTCAGCATTTTCTCCCAGTTCGTATTCCAGAAAAAAGCGGCGCGGACAGTATTCCCAAGCATTTAGATAAGCAAGGGGAAGATAGAATTGTTCGTTCATTTCGCGTTAGCCTCAAAACCTTTTCTGCGAGGTTTTTTATAATTTTGAGTTTTTGAACTTTGAATTTTGAATTGTGAATTGCCCAGTTGCGTCTGTCCCATTCCCATAGCGGTTTTACGCCCCACACCCGCAAAGAAAGCAAAATTTGCCAAAATCGTTGCAATTCGCGCCGTAGCAGCACAATTAAATCGATAGCGTACCCAGCCCTGCGCCCCAACTTCCGTACCCCCTTCCATCTTGAGTGCGTAGGTTTTCAGTTCGTAACCCGTCACCGTAGCATTCCATTCACAAACCGGAAGCTGGTATTGTTCTGGTGCAAAAGCATTCCACCGTCGATGCAGCGAGTTAAACACCAATTCAGGTAGCGGAAAAGTCTGAACACCTTGATTTTGCTTAAAGCTAGTGGGAGACAGAAAATGCATTTCGATATCAGTCAAAACTGGTGCTGGGTGTGACAGCATCGCATAATCAGCCGCACCAGCTAGGTGATGTGTTCCCGGTAAAGCGTACATATTCCGCAGTACAAATGGGAAATCTCCCAACACCAAAGATTGGTTCTCTGACAGTTCAAATCCCCGCATCAATGGTTCAACCAAACCACCATCCAATAAACCAATCCGAAAATAAAAGTAATCTCCTATACGCACCCCGCCCTGACGGCGATTTCCCAACAACCCCGAAATAGTCAATGGTGAATTTTGACTTGCATGGACAACTTCAGCAACAGATGGATTTGCTGCTGCTAACCACTTGAGTACCAACGCGTGCAATGCACGAGATAAAGTAGGGGGAATCTCTCCTACATCTGCGGCTGCAAGTTCGATAACAATAGAGTGCAACGTAGTAAACTTATGCTGTTGCAACGACATTTCCTGCTCCATAAAACATATCCTTTGGTAGATAAAATTCCTCAGGTAATTGTTGATATTGTCCTGGTGTTAATGTTGCTTTAAAAGCATCCCACTCCTTCTCTTTACGTTCATCATTTTTCTTAGCAAATAAATACTCACCGCGTAACTGTGCTTGACTAACCAAACTTACAGGAGGCATAACAATACGGTTATAAAGTAGCATCCGAGTATCACTTGGTAAATCCAAGGGGTTTAAAGGATGCAAACAGGTATAATCGCCAGATTTCCTTACCATGATTTGTTCGGGAAGTTTGATTGTTTCAACTCTGATTTTTGCCGCCCATTTTCCCAAACGTATCCAACGAGGAATTTTAATAGTTTCTGGGGCAACAATATAAGTCCGATATTTGCTGCCAACAGCCAACTCTTTAGCCCTCCCGTAATTAATCGGGTAATTTTTATCCGCACCTTTATCACCAAACTGTTTTGACTTGCCATAATAGGAAACTTGAGCAGCTTTAAAGGTGTTAATTTGATACGACCAATTGATAGGTTGAGCGGGAAACACATAAATTCCAGCTTGATTGAGATGCAGAAGGTTTTGTTCGGCACTAGCATCTAAATATGTAGGTTTTTGTGCCAGTTCCCCTTGCAGCCGATAGGGTTGGGGAATGTAATGAATGGAAAAAAGTGCAAAACTTAGCCCCCAATTATGCAAATATTTTTCAGTTTCATAGAGAATTCCCATTTCCCTTGTAGCGAAGAAAACATTATCGTGGAGTGTCAACGTACAGTGATATAAAGCCATAAAAAAAGGATGAAATATGAAGTGTAAAGGATGAAAAAAAGTATGAAGTATGAAGTGTAAAGGATGAAAAATTCTTTCGCGTTTAAAAGGGATACTTACTCACCTCTCGATACAAAATTACCTATCTTAAACCTTGGCGTTCTTGGCGTCTTGGCGGTTTTTTAATAGATAATCATCCGGTTCAAAAGAAGTAGACATTTTAAACTTTACAGCCCCGCCAAGCTAAAATTTCTTGATAGAAGAGAAGAAAGCTCAAAGCCGATTTCTATCACCCAAATTTATCAATGAGATACTTCATCCTTCATCCTTCACACTTCATCCTTCTTACTTACCTTTCTTTTTCAATGCTCCAAAAGACTCTGCATAAGCTTTAGTTTGCCCATATAATGCAGTCATAGTCTCCACCAAACGAGTCTCATCTTGGTACAAAGCATTAATTTCACCGACTAAATCCTCTAATTGGGAACCAAAAATCGACTTGGTTTGGCGTACAGGTTCGTCATTCAGTAAATTCTTCGCCACTTTTTCTACCTGCTGTAAAACATCACTAATAGGAGTATCTACATCCCCTTTTAAAGCATCGTACAGTGCTTGAGTGAAATGTAGATTGCTAAAGATTTCACCATCGCCAAAAACAATTCCAGCAATGTAATTCCGCATTGTTCCCGTGCGAGATTCTTGAGCGCCGTATCTTTTAGTACGTAGTAAGTTGCCCAAAACGTAGATAAAGCCTTCATAGGTAGAGTCGCGCAGCGTTTCTACTGTGGGAAATGTTACCTCTGGAATCACATGATCCAATTCGTTGATACTGCTTCTCATCTCCCCAGCTTCGCTCATCGTTCCCCCTTCAAAAGGTGCATTAAATGTAAAGCTGCGATGGGACTCTTCGTAAGCACTCAGGGAAAAAGCCGAGTCAGAATAGACTTTAGAACGTTCGGAACCGCTGTCACCAATAGCAAATCCATAAATAATACAATCCGGGCACTTTTTGCAGGATTTCTCGCCATTGTATTCACAGTATTTATCCTTATTCGCATCATCTGCAGTGGTGAGATTTAAACCACGGAGTAATTCTCTTCCTGCAAGTCTTTCAGGAGTGGTTTGTTTGCGCTTAAACATTACCAAACGACTAATCTGTTTTTTGCTTGCATCGGTATTCCCCAAACCTGCTTGGGTGCGTGCGGTGTTCAGAATTCCATCTGTTTGAAATACGGGGAATGATTGGCTGTGACGCAACAAGATAAAATGGATATACTTTCCAGACGCCAAGCGGGGGAATGTAGATTGAAATTCGGATTTTAAGGTTGTTAGAATGCTCATGATTTTGCTCTCTAGTATTTTGAATTGTGACTTGGAAAATTAGGACGCTTTAGCAGATTTTTCTTGCAAAACTAACCAACGATAGGCAAATTCTGCTCCAGATTTAATGCGGTTGCGATTTTCTTGTAATAAAGCGCGATCGCCTTTATAAAGGTCAAGAAAAAGTTCGCGTACACAAGTCGTCATAAAAGCATGAATTGCTGTTAATTCTCGCTCTTGTCTTGTGGCTTTATCCAATGATTTATCCATCATTAGAGGACGTTTATAAACTTCTTGACGCTCTAAAGCATCTTGAATTTGTCCCGAAGCTTGCAAAATTAAATCATCAACATCAACTTGCTGGGGAACTGACAAAATCATTTCCAAAGCTTTAGATAAAGGAAGTAAAATCGTATGACTGGATTCACTGAGACTGGCTTGATAAAACACGCGGTATTGCTGTACCAGCTTTTCAATTAACTTCATGAGATAAATGCCTCCATTTTGCTTTGAATTCTCTTGTAATTTGCTATGACTTCCTACCCAGGTTTGGGCATATTGCCAATACCTTCTAACTTCTTCCTGGCTGGGTATATCGCGTTTATCGCGTCGTAAACCTTCTGCTGCCAAACAAAAAATATTGAGTACATTTGTTGTCACCTCCCGAACTGTTTTAATCAAATCTCGCCATTTGGCATCTGGTGGAGAACTACGAGTTTCCAAATGGAGGCTGTATGCAATCAAAAGCCGCTGCATTGCATTTTGAAAATCCTGAATTCGCAATGAATTAGATAACCCAAGTAAATTCCAAAATGACGCGGGTGCATCGAGAACTATTGACTCTTTAAAATCACTATCACTGTTATAAAGCGGAACGGAACTACTAGTTGCTATGACCTTAACTCCCAGTAATATGGGAAGCGATAAAGCGAGAAAAGCAGGTTGTACCCATGCATCAGTGATTGTTTTGCCTCGTGTTGTTGTGTAGCTCATTGCCATAAAAGGCAAGTCTTCTTTCGCATATTTATCCCTTTGAAATCGTCCTATTTCTGCTTCATCACTCAACCAAGGAACGGATTGCAAAGCATGAATACTCATCTTATTCTCCAGCCACTGCTTGCGGACATCCCACAAATTTATCAACTTCATATTGAAGACTAACAATTTAATAGCAGCAGCAGTTTGAGGAGAATAAACATAAGCAGGAAAGATATATAAAAAGACAGGCTGTTGTTCTTCTAATTTTCCTGCTGGAACTGACCAAAAAGCTTGTCGCATTAGCATTTCCAAAGCCCATATTTTGGAAATACCGCGTTTGATTTGTCTGCCTCCAAGAGGATTTTTATTGCTATATTGCTGTGGCTTAAATAAAACCACCGAATCCATTTGGTCTTCTGAGGTAAATTCGCCAGAACTTAAGGAACAGATAGGTTGTTTCGCTACCTTAGTTTTTGCATTGGCATAAGCTGTAAATTCAGTATCAAATGAGGTGGAAGTGCTTTCCCATCCTTTGACTTCTAGATATTGAGTTAAGTAATCGTAGAAAATATCCCGGATAGGGCTTGAATGTGAGGAAAGTAAGTTATTCTCACTTGCCCAATTTGCTAAATCTTCTGCCCATTTTTCAAGAGATTCCGATAAATCTTCTGGTTTTAAAGTGGCATGAGTCGCAATATAGTAAGCTGCAGCATGATACCATCCATAATTTACGCCTCCCGATTGTACTTGTGTTTGTTCTGGTGATATTTTGTCGCTTATACCCAAAGTATTGAGCATCCAGTTTATATATTCTGGGGACTCCCCAAAAAACTCTTTTTGGGTTAGAAAAATAAATTCGGCAATCTTATCGGCACGGATATCTGCACCTTTGCTGAGAAATTCTCTTTCAGTTTCAGTTAAAGGTAACTTCTCCAAACGTTTGGGTGTTGCAGGATCTTTACTATTTGCAACTTTAACTTCAATAACTCGTGGTAGTTTGGGAATAAGTTCTGCTGGAGAAAATAATTCTAAGGTTTGTGGTGCAACTTTTAAGCCTTTTCCGTCTCGCTTAAAGCCAATATCTCCTCCCATCATTTTATGAGCTAAGATTCCACTGACTTGACCCCAAATAAATTCTTGAAGTTTGTTAATATCTGGAGTTTCATTATCCATTGGTGCTAAATAGATGGCACCCTGAGCAAAGAACAAAATGGGTTCCCAGCCAAGTTTTTGAGCAAACTGAATAGTAGCATTATGAATACCATTGCTGAGAATACCTACAGTATCTCGCAAGCGATGATAAACCAAATTTTTGTTAATATTTAAAAATCGCAGTTGTTCCCGCAGTCGTTGTCCTCCGGTTTGAGTATCTATATCTGCTGGGTCGCTGAAATGCACTGCAATATCGCCAAAAGCAAGCAGACGACGCAAGGGAATTTCTAAACGTCGGCGGTCTTTAATTTTAGGAACAGGCCAGTTGGCAGGGTAAATATTTGTACTGGCTTTGTTTTGAGTGTTTTGTGCTAAGTAAGCAATTTCTGGTAAATAGTCTTGCCATTCCGACCAAAATAATTGAAATTCAAGTTTTTCTCCTAAATCTCGGCAGACATTAATAATTTCTTCGACTTGCCAATTTTTCGGTGTTGCTTCTCCTTGTCCGTTACAATACTTGTTGTAGTCGTGCAGGGTTAATCCCAAACAAAGTAAATATTTTTCAACATCTGATAAGGGTTGAGGTAAATATTTACTAATGTTCCAAGCGGTGAGTAAGCCATTAAGAACGTGAACCAATAAATTTTGGTCTGCACGATTCGACCACTTTTGAGCGTTTTCTTGAGCAAAGGAGTCACCAAGCTGAGATAATAATTGGTAATGTGCTTCATAAGAACCGCCTAAAGCTGAAATGAAACTAAATTCCCGTTCTAGTTGTGGTAGTAACTTCTCGATATACAAACGCAAAATTGGGTCTGTATCTTCTGGTAAAGTTTCGATGAGCAGTGTTTGCAGAAGCGTAGACATGAAAAGGTTGTTAGTGATTAGTGGTTGGTAGGGGTGCAATGCCTTGCGCCCGTACATATTGGTGGTAAAAATCAAAAGATGGAAGATTCAAATCGGGTGCTGGTAAATTTTTTCAAATGCCACTTTAAAGCTTCTAAAAGTAAAGCATCTTGATTAAAAGCACAGGCATAAGCTTGTTCGCTAGCATCAACCAAGCGATACAAACCAAATAAAGGGCTGAGGTTAAGAGTGCGGCTGACTTCCCAATGACTGCTGAGTTTAGTTTTATTAACTGGAACTAAAAAGGTGAGTAATTTCTTGTGGTGCAAGCACTTAACGACATCAGCTTGCAAATCGCCAACTAAACTTAACTTATCTATTAAATAAAGTTCGCCAATTGGTAACTCGCTGCTGTTTCGGTTGCAGTGCAAGCTAAGATTGTCCACTCGCTTATCCAACCATTCCTGAATGTGAAGATAAACATTGATAAATTCATCAGGAAATTCTTCTTCCCCCCGTCCAGATTGAAGAACTCCGTTTAAAAATGTCTCGCGGTTAATAATTTCAACTCGTGCATGGGGTAAGAGTCGCAGCAGGTCATAAGTGTAAAAATTATTGCCATCCCAAACGGCGGCTTGTAGGGTTGAACCTCCTCTGAAGCGTAGAAGTTCTTTTTGGGTTGCTTTACCAACAGGATTATTTTGCATCGCAAACCATTGTTTGTATGCTGACGCAAAATCTTGGGAGTAAATGCGCTGCAAATCTTCGGTCATGCGATCGCGCACCTGTTCGCTGACTTTCCGATTCTCTTGAGTCATTCGCGAAAACATTCCCTGGGCTTGCAATGTACCCCAATGCTTGCGATATTTTTGAAATTCCTTGGGTGGGTCAAATGCATAAGCGATCGCATCTGCTAAAGTATCCCGCGTGACTGTTTGCTCGGGAGTCAGTTTTTCTTGCAGTCGTGCCACAATCCAAGGAGTATGACCGGGAATCAAAATAAATGCCGCGTACTTATTAAAACCGCGATGTCTCCCCAAACGTCCCAAACGCTGCATCACTGTTGCAGAGTCGCTACTTTCAAAAATCAACAGGTGAATCTTAAAATCAACGCCAACATCAACAGCAGAAGTACCGACTACGAGAACTGGTTGGCTGGAATCTTTCAAGTCATTTTGCACCTGCAATCTTTGTTGACGGTCAACACGTCCGCTAATTTCTCGAACAATCACCCCCGGTAATAAAGCTTGTAGTAAACGAGTGACCTGACCGGCTTTTGCCACCGAATTGACAATAATCAAGCCCCTCGCTTTTGACTCCCCATTCAGAATTTGCTGAAGAGTTGGAACCATTTCCTCTAACCAGGTCAAGGTGTCTTTGTCTTTTGGTAATTCCACAAACTCTAACTCTACAGCCTGCAGAATTTGTCGAAACCCAGGCGTTTCCTCACTGGCATAAACCCCCTCAACCGAAGCCACCTTAAAACCAGCTTTGCGTAGTTGTTCGATAAAATCGGCTTTTGGTGTTGCTGAAGTAAACAAAAACCGTCTGGGACGAGGTTGATTTTCTTGGCTGCGGCGAATGAAAGCCAAACTATTTAAAGCAGCAGTTTCTTGATGGCTGCCAAAAATATGAAACTACAAAGGACAAATGACCAATGACAAAGGACAAATGACCAATGACAAATGACAATTAAAATGAAATGCACATTTACTTCTTGAGGTTTGTAGGCATAAGTACACATTACTTATGTATAATTTGTTTCAATTTTAATTGCGAAATTTTAATATAAGCAAAATGAGTATTTATTGAAAGACTACAATTATTCATAAGTCCCGCAATTGATATATGTAATACAGCGGTGCTACCTCAAGTAAATTTTTAACGGGAGGTCAGGTCATGGCTATTGCCACCATTAATCCCGCAACAGGGGAGTTGGTCAAAACTTTTGAGCCAATAAACGATGTAGAAATCGCCACAAAACTAGATTTGGCACAACAAGCTTTTGAGCAGTACCGGAAGACTAGTTTTCAAGAACGAGCATCTTGGATGCAAAAAGCTGCTGACATTCTAGAGCAAGAAAAAGCAGAATATGCCAAACTGATGACGCTAGAAATGGGCAAGCCTTTCACTGCAGCGATCGCAGAAACAGAAAAATGCGCTCTTGTCTGTCGCTACTATGCCGAACATGCTGCCCAATTCCTGGCTGACGTCACTGTCAAAACCGATGCCAGTCACAGTTTTGTACGTTACCAACCTTTAGGTATAATACTTGCCGTCATGCCCTGGAATTTTCCCTTTTGGCAAGTCTTCCGATTTGCTGCACCCGCTTTAATGGCAGGGAATGTGGGGCTACTCAAACATGCTTCTAACGTACCACAGTGTGCTTTAGCTATAGAAGAAATTATACAACGGGCAGGATTCCCAAAAGGAGTGTTTCAAACTCTGCTGATAGGTGCTGCTAAAGTAGCTGACTTAATGGCAGACGATCGCATCAAAGCAGCGACATTAACCGGCAGCGAACCCGCAGGGGCAAGTTTAGCTGTCGCATCAGGAAAACAAATTAAAAAAACAGTTCTGGAACTCGGAGGGAGCGATCCATTTATTGTTTTAGAAAGTGCAGACCTAGAAGCAGCAGCCACCACAGCAACTTCAGCACGGATGTTAAATAACGGGCAATCCTGCATTGCAGCGAAACGCTTTATTGTTGCCGAAGCAGTAGCAGATAAGTTTGAAAAGTTGGTGCTAGACAAATTCCAAGCGTTGAAAGTGGGCGACCCAATGGAACCAGATACCGATTTGGGACCTTTAGCAACCCCCGATATTCTTCAGGATTTAGATCAACAAGTGCATGCTTGTGTTAAAAACGGAGCAAAAGTTCTCATAGGTGGGCATCCTTTATTAGATAGACCTGGTAACTACTACCCTCCCACGGTGCTGACGGATGTTTCTCTAGAGAATCCGATGGCAAAGGAAGAGTTTTTTGGCCCGGTGGCAATGCTATTCCGAGTAGCGGATATTGATGCCGCAATTAAGGTAGCAAATAATATACCGTTTGGCTTAGGTGCCAGTGCATGGACAACCAATTCTAAAGAACGCGATCGCCTTATAGAGGAAATCGAAGCAGGTTCGGTCTTTATCAACGGAATGGTAAAGTCTGACCCCCGATTGCCCTTTGGTGGTATCAAGCGTTCTGGATATGGCAGGGAACTGAGTATCCAAGGTATACATGAGTTTGTCAATGTTAAAACTGTGTGGGTCAAATAACAAACCACTCATAATCAACGAACAGTGACCAGCCACCAGTTAACAGTCACAAGTTACCAAGTCATTCATCAGTAACCAATCGCTGATAACTAGTTACCGTCACCGAGCGCTGCATAACCCAGAGGAATAATAAAAATATGAACACGGCTGAACTATTAGTACAATGTTTGGAAAATGAAGGAGTGCAATATGTTTTTGGACTCCCTGGGGAAGAAAACCTGCACGTTTTAGAAGCCCTCAAACATTCTTCAATTCAATTTATTACAACCCGTCACGAACAGGGTGCGGCTTTTATGGCAGATGTCTACGGACGTTTAACAGGAAAAGCCGGTGTGTGCCTTTCTACCCTCGGTCCTGGGGCAACAAACTTAATGACAGGGGTAGCAGATGCTAACCTAGATGGTGCGCCATTAGTTGCCATCACCGGACAGGTGGGAACAGATAGAATGCACATTGAATCCCATCAATACCTGGACTTGGTAGCGATGTTCGCCCCCGTTACAAAATGGAGCAAACAAATTGTACGACCAAGTATTACACCAGAACTAGTGCGAAAAGCGTTTAAGCGGGCACAAAGTGAAAAACCAGGTGCAGTACACATTGATTTGCCGGAAAACATAGCTGCTATGCCTGTAGATGGTAAACCATTGCATAAAGACAAAATAGAAAAAACCTTTGCATCTTTTGCCAGTATTAGAGCAGCAGCAGCCATTATTTCCCAAGCAGTTAATCCCATAATTCTAGTAGGAAATGGGGCAATTCGCGCTCAAGCCAGCGATGCAGTCACGCAATTTGCCACCCAGTTAAACATACCTGTTGCCAATACATTCATGGGCAAAGGCGTTATTCCCTATACCCATCCCCTGGCACTGTGGGCAGTAGGATTGCAGCAGCGAGATTTCATTACCTGTGGCTTTTCCAATACCGATCTCGTGATTGCCATCGGCTACGATTTAATAGAATTCTCCCCTAAGAAATGGAACCCTGATGGCAAAATTCCCGTTGTTCACATTGCAACAACTCCTGCAGAAATTGATAGTAGTTATGCATCTAAGGTAGAAGTTGTAGGGGATATTTCTGATTCACTTTTAGAAATATTAAAAGTCGCAGATAGGCAGGGTAAACCCAATCCTTACGCTATCAGCTTGCGGACAAATATTCGTGCTGATTACGAACAGTATGCAAATGATGATGCATTCCCCATTAAGCCACAAATGTTAATTTATGATTTGCGGCAAGTCATGGGGCCAGAAGATATTGTCATCTCTGATGTTGGCGCACACAAAATGTGGATAGCCCGCCACTATCACTGCTACAGCCCCAACACTTGCATTATTTCCAATGGCTTTGCCGCAATGGGTATTGCGATTCCCGGTGCATTAGCCGCAAAACTCGTCTATCCCGATCGCAAAGTTGTTGCGGCAACCGGCGATGGTGGCTTTATGATGAACTGTCAGGAACTGGAAACTGCATTACGCGTTGGGACACCCTTTGTCACCCTCATCTTTAATGATGGTGGCTACGGGTTAATAGAGTGGAAGCAAGAAAACCACTTTGGCAAAGGTCGTTCATCCTTTGTACATTTTGGCAATCCCGACTTTGTCAAATTTGCAGAAAGCATGGGACTGAAAGGCTACCGCGTTGAAAGCACTACGGATTTGGTTCCCATGCTTAAAGACGCCCTCATGCAAGATGTACCCGCTGTCATAGATTGCCGCGTAGACTATCGGGAAAACAGCCGCTTTACCCAAAAAGCTGGTGAATTAAATTGTGCTCTGTAAAAGTGAAGTGTTAATGGTTAGTAGTTAGTAGTAGGGTGGGCAGTGCCCACCGTTAGTTAGCTGTTGTGCGCCATAACCCTACCTACAAAAATATACTTAGAGCAGAAAAGAACTAACCCGCAACCCCCAACCATTAACCACTAACCACTAACCACTAACCACTCTCATTTCCCAAACCTAGCATCAATATCATCTGCGACTGAAGCACCATGACGGGAGTTAATTTTTAGTAACTCCCCATTCGGAGAAAGATCGTAGGTTAAAGGTTGAGTTGCAGAGATTCGAGTTTCGCCCTCCTGTGCCAAAGTCTGAGGAGGGTATTTTTTCATAAAATCTTTTAATGCCTCAATCCTTGTCGATGCAGGTAGATAATTGGAATCAAATTCAAATCCAGGGGTTTTAGCAAGAATATCCATCGCCCGCAAACATCCTTCTGGCTCAAAACCCGCACGGACAGAGGTTATATAGCCCATTCGATCGGCTTCTAATTCTTGTTCTTTACTTTGTTCTGCAAGGCGTTTCTCCAAATCTTCTGCCTTTTGAGCAACAAGGTCGTTGACACGTTTCTCCGCTTGTTGCACTCGGTTTGTATTTCGTCTTTCCAAAACACCGTTGATCAAGTTACCAATAAACCCAGGCAATACATGGTTTGCGATCGCACCTCCAACCTGAGTCACTGTTGATTCCGTGGTGGAAGCTTTCCTATTTCCCAAAACTTCCTGTTCTACTTCCTCTTTAATTTTGGCAATCAATTGAGATTTTTGAGCCTCCCCAACAAAGGTATGGCGCTTTACAGAATGACCCACCTCATGACCAACCAGACAAGCCAGTGCAGAGGAATCACCAACCAATTGGTTCAAAACCCCATTATGAATAGTTATGAGATTCTCTTCATTAGCCAAGCCACTGGTGCCATATTTCGCAACAATCTTCACTTGCCAAGGACGATTGTCAATTTCATTAGCGCGAGCAATTCTATCGACAATACGGTAAATAGCATACAAGTCCGAAGGTAGCTTGTCTTTTGCTTGTTGGTAGATACCATCTGTTGGGATTGGCTTCTTCTCAGCATCCGTTTGCGCCTGAACTGGCAGATGACTGGAAAATAAAAGTAAGCATAAGGAACTAATAGTGAGAAATTTAGTTTTCCAAGTAAGCATAATAAATAACAAGAATGCCTCAGCGACATTTCTTTTATACTCTTAGACAAAGAAATTCCCGTAAATAAAATTACACAATTGAAAAATTCTCTATAAATTTAGCTGTTACTAGATATTATTGATAATTAAGCGTATATGGATTTAGTTATCATCAGCAAAATGAGTGTTATTACGTAAAAATAAGAATCTTATTTCATTTTTGAAATCCATATAAAGTAAGTAATGCCCACCATATCAAACTGTTGATGGGCTTTAGCCCTACCTAGAGTACTTAGAGTTTTTCACGAATAACTTAGGATTGCTATATTAAGCGTTCCCTAGTTAATTATTTTCCAAATCTTCTATCTATATCATCAACAACTGAACCTCCACGGCGGGAGTTAATCCGTAAAGATGCCTTATCCCTAGAAAGGTCGTAGGTCAAAGGGGACGTTTTAGATATGTTAGCTTCACCCTCTCGTACTAAAGTCTGAGGTGGGTATTTTGCAGTTAAAGTTTTTAGCGCTTCAATTCGCTTGGGTACTGCTGGATGAGTGGTATCAAATTCAGCACCAGGAGTTCTTGCAAGAACCTCCATCGCTCTTATGCATCCTTCTGGTTCAAAACCTGCCTTAACAGAAGTTATATAGCCCAATTCATCAGCTTCAAATTCTTGTTCTCGGTTTTGCAGTGCAAGGCGTTGCTCTAACTCTTGCGTTTTTTTAGCTACAATTTCATTGATACGTTTTTGAGCTTTTCGTACCCTGTTTTGACTTTGATTTCCTAAAATATTGCCAACAACGTTACCAACAGATCCAGGTATTACACTATCTGCAACCACACCTCCAACTGCTGTTGCTGTAGCCTCTGAGGTTGCAGCCCTCTTTTCACCTAAAACCTCTTTCTCGGCTTCTTCCTTGATTTTTGCAATCAATTCAGCTTTTCTAGCTTCGCCAACAGCAATGTGACGTTTAACATGATGTCCCATCTCATGTCCAACGACACAAGCCAATGCAGAGGAATCACCAGCTAATTGGTCAAGAATACCGTCGTAAATAGCAATTAAATTTACATCGGTAGCAAAGGCATTGATATCATACTTGGGAACTGCAACAATGCGCCAAGGACTATTATCCATTCCATTAGCACGTGCAATCCGCTCTACAATGCGGTAAAGAGCGTAAAAGTCTGGAGGAAGCTCCTTTTTTGCTCGCTCGTATACGCCTGTGCTTGTTGTTGCAGGTTTTTTCTGTGTGGCAGGTTTAGCCTCTACAGGAAGAACAGCATGAGGTAATAAAAGTAGGCACAAAGAACTGATACTAAGAAACCTTGTTTTCCAGTTAAGCATAGGTTATTTACCAAAACCCATTTTTTAAGCTTTGTTTATAGTATATTTTTCTACAAAACTAGTCTTGTATCTACACTTTTATACTTGTTTTATACTAATTTTATATTTACCTTACGTAAAATTACTGCGATAGCTTCGCTACTGCCTTCGGCAGATCGCACTTTCCAGTTAATTGCAAGTATATAAAAACACAGAATTACTATAATTTAGTAAATATTTGTTTTGTCGAGTTTTCTAACGGATATAGCGGATTGTTAATTTGTGAGTCTTACAAGTAACTTATCCGTTACATCCGTTATGTTATCCATTGCCAAATTTGTTGCTTAGTAACTTGGCACTGATGGATCGATTTCCTTACTCCAAGCTTGGATTCCACCCTTCACATTGATACCCTCAATTCCAGCTTCTTTAAGAATGTTGAGAGCTTTTGCAGAACGTCCACCCATCTTACAATGGGCAATCAATCGATGACCGTTGACCAATTCCCGCACCTTAGTCACTCCATCACCGTTTTCAATATCCGGTAACGGTATCAAAACGGAACCAGGAATCTTAGCAATCTCGTACTCATGAGGATTGCGGACATCTAGCAACACAAAATCTTTTGCACCGCTATCGAGCAATTCCTTCAACTCTTGCACCGTCATTTCTTGAATTTCCATCTGCTGTTTCTCCTCTTGTGCTTTGGCTTGTGGGATACCGCAGAATTGTTCGTAGTCTATGAGCTTTTCAATCACCGGGCGAACTGGGTTGGGGCGCAGTTTTAATTCCCGGAACTTCATATCTAGAGCATTGTAAAGCAGCAATCGCCCGCTTAAGGTTGTCCCATTGCCAAGAATAATTTTCACAGTTTCGGTAGCCTGGATGACTCCAATAATCCCTGGCAAAATTCCCAGTACACCACCTTCTGCACAGGAAGGAACCATTCCTGGTGGTGGTGGTTCGGGGTAAAGGTCGCGATAATTGGGTCCGCCTTCGTAGTTAAACACTGTCGCTTGCCCTTCAAAACGGAAAATAGAACCGTAGACGTTGGGCTTGTCTAGCAATACGCAGGCATCATTGACCAAATACCGTGTGGGGAAGTTATCAGTCCCATCCACCACAATATCGTAGGGTCTGATAATATCGAGAGCGTTTTCCGAAGTCAGCCGAGTTTCGTATAAATCAACCTGACAGTGAGGATTGATTTCGTGAATGCGATTTTTTGCAGACTCAATCTTGGGTTTGCCTACCCAGGAAGTGCCGTGAATGACTTGGCGTTGTAGGTTAGAGGTATCAACAACATCGAAATCTACAATACCGATGCGTCCGATACCTGCTGCTGCTAAATACAGAAGCAGTGGCGAACCCAAACCACCAGTACCGATACACAACACACTAGCAGCTTTTAGGCGTTTCTGTCCCTCCAGCCCCACTTCTGGCAAAATGAGGTGGCGGGAGTACCTTTCGTATTCTTCTCTTGTCAGCTGGATTTCATCCAGATTGGGATTGAGCATAGCAGTTTGATGAGGAAGCGCGGATTTATTATCCTACCGAAAATTGTGGAGCATTGGGGAGTCGTGAATGGCGAGTGGTGAATAAAACATTACAAATTGATAATTATCTATTGAGCTTTTCAATGTTAGACTTATATTCTTATTTTTTTCTATTTTCTGTTCCCCACTATCTAGTACGCATCGGCAGAAATAAGGCTATCATTGTAAATCCCGATCGAGCTTCCAGTGGAAGGCTGTCACTTTCATCCTTGAGCCTTCATCCTTCATCCTTCATCCTTGGTGTACTAGTTCAAGACCTTCTTGCTGAAATTGATGGTGGTCGTCCAAAACCCAACTTTTCACGTCAGTAGCTTTGCTTCCTTTTACAGAAACAATGATATATGAGTACTCTTGCCAAGCGTACTCACGGTCAAATTCTGAGGGAATCGCCGGATTTTCGGTATGGGAGTGATAAATACCTATAATATTGAGTTGGCGATCGCGTGCCTGTTTTTGTACTTGTAACATGACTTGGGGAGCGATTGTATATCTGTGCCGTTTACTTGCTGTACTATCCCCAAAAGGGTCGGCTGCCTCTGAACCCCAAGCATTTTCTGTTGGTATGACTTCTACAACGGTTTTTGCTTCCCCTGCTAGAGAACCTAACAGTAGACCGCAGCACTCTTCTGGGTAAGTGCTTTCAGCGTGTGAGTAGATGGTTTGCAGCTGTTGTGGGCTAAGTTGAATCATTGGGTAATGATGAGAGAACGGACTTGACGGCACATGAATATCTTAGCCGCTACATCCGCTACACAAGCTGCCAATCAAGCAACAATAGAGACTTTACCCGTATCAATGTCGTAACAAGCACCTACAATTTGTAGTTTTCCCTGTTGGATAAGTCTAGCCAAAATCACTGACTTGCTTTGCAATTTGTTTCCTTGATATTTGATGTTAGCTGCGATCGCATTCTCTTGAACATTACCCTTGCTTAACCTCACCTTTTCGACACCCGGTCTAATACCCTCAACAATCAAGCCAATCCTACCAGGTGCTGGCTTTTCTTTAAGCGCCTCTAGAACTGCGCCGCATTTTCTGTGACCTAAAACGATTATAAGCTGGGAACCCAAAACCGATGTCGCATATTCCAAGCTTCCGATAGCCATATCACTGGCGACGTTACCTGCAACTCTCACAACAAACAAATTTCCAAGCCCTTGGTCAAAGATAATTTCTGCTGGTACCCTAGAATCTGCACAGCCCAATATTGATGCAAAAGGATACTGACCCTTTGCTAGCGACTGTAAACGCTTTAGCGATTGGTCGGGATACTTACGTTTTTGATTTACAAATCGTTTATTTCCATCCAGCAATCGTTTTAAAGCTTGCTGAGGATTAACTGGATTGGGATTGACTGGATTTGTACCTGCAGCCTCTGCTTGTAGCAAAGAAGTTTGTCGTTGGTACCAAAGTAAACTACCGCTAGTGGCAAAGCCAGCCACACCCAGCAAAAAATTACGACGCCCTACAAATCCATTTATTCGACTCATCAATCTCTCTCAGTAAATGAATCCAACTCACAACAGTTTGGCTGTTGGCTGGAACATACCAGATTCTGAAAGGATGCGAGAGTTAGCGTCTTACGGTTTAAAGAATTGTTAATTGTTAGTGATTAGTGGTTAGTAGTTAGTGGTTGGTGGTTAGTGCCCCTTGCCTGCCCCCAGATAAAGTTCGCCGACTTTGGGATCGTTCAACAATTCCAAACCAGGACCGGAGATAGCATCGCGCCCGGACTCCAGTACATAACCCCGATGTGCCATTTCCAAAGCTTTACGGGCATTTTGCTCTACAAGTACAATTGCCGTCCCAGAGCGATTGATTTCTTTAATCTGCTCAAACACCTGTGTGACAAGGATGGGAGACAAAGCAGCAGACGGTTCATCAAGTAGTAACAAACTGGGTTCTAACATCAAGGCTTTGCCCATTGCTAACATTTGACGTTCCCCACCTGAGAGGGTTCCAGCTCTTTGGTGGCGGCGGCTGCCTAGTTTGGGAAACATAGTAAATATCTTATCTTTAAGCGGTTTGAGGGGCACATTACGCACAAAAGCACCCATTTCTCTGTTATCCATAAAGGTGATGCCGCGATCGATGGCTGTGCGAACAATACGTATACCCAATTCCTCATCAACGTGCTTCAAGCCGATGTGCCAACCACCCAGCCCGATGGCAGAAACTCTCTCTCCTGTACTCCCAAGAACTCGGTATTGCATTTCTGAGTTTGACGTACTTCCTGACATTGTTTCTCCTTATATGCCAGCTACTGCTTCAGTACACATAGCCATGAGCCAATTCAAACACAAAAAATAGTTGGCAATCTCTTCCTAAAGACACTTATCTCTAAAAGAGAGTGAAACTATAACTCCAAATCATTGTCATCTAAATAACATTATCAATAATAACTAAACTAGAATATCTGCCTTAGGACAAAGGTTGAAACAAGAAAGCAAACCATAAGCTAAAGGGGTCTGTATTCATCTGCTCAAGGCATCACTGAATCAGCACAAACCACAATGAAAGCTCGCATTGATTCCATCTTGGAAATTAACAAACAATTTTAGCGAAACAAAATAATTGCTCTTGAGAGCATCTCATTTTACATTGGCTCATTCATCAATCAAAAGGAGGAGATTATCATGCCTAACTTATCAAATTTACGAGTTGCAGTATTGGCAACAGATGGGTTTGAAGAATCCGAACTCACAGAACCCGTGCGGGTACTCAAAGAAGCCGGCGCAAGGGTTGAAATTCTCTCAACCAAATCGGGACAAATCCAAGCGTTTAGGCATCACGATAAAGGAACGGCCGTAAGTGTCGATCGCGTTCTTGATGAAGCACAACCAAACGAATACGATGCAGTGTTGTTACCTGGTGGCGCACTGAATGCCGATACCCTAAGAATGGAACCAAAAGTGCAATTCTTCCTACAGCAAATGCAGCAAGCAGGTAAACCCTTCGCTGTCATTTGTCACGCTGCATGGGAATTGGTATCTGCTAACTTGGTTCAAGGACGTACTTTAACCAGTTATTTCACGATTCAAGATGACATTCGTAACGCAGGCGGTAACTGGGTAGATCGGGAAGTGGTCGTAGATGGAAATTGGGTCACGAGTCGTCAACCAGATGACCTCCCTGCATTCAATAGGGAAATGTTGAATCTATTTGCACAATTCACACCGACGGCATCTGGCTCGCGTTAATTGATATTTCTACAACGGCTCTGTTTGTAGGTTGCAATTTTGTTTAAAGTTTAGAAATCATGTCTATTTCACTCAAACCCCTCCAAAACCAAGTCATTGTCATTACCGGTGCCTCCAGCGGAATTGGCTTAGTGACCGCTAGAATGGCAGCACAAAAAAATGCAAAGCTTGTCCTTGCGGCTCGTAATGAGGACGCCCTCCGTCAACTTGTAGACGAGATTAATAGCAAAGGTGGACAGGCTATTTATGTCGTTGCTGATGTAGGGTGCGAAGAAGACGTTAATCGTATTGCTGAGGCAGCGATCGCCTCTTTTGGAAGTTTTGATACCTGGGTCAACAACGCGGGTGTATCTATCTTCGGTCTTTGCCAAGACGTTTCGATACCGGACATGAAGCGGATGTTCGATACCAACTTTTGGGGAACCGTTTACGGCTCGCGTGTTGCCGTCAAGCACTTTAAAGAGCGGGGAGGTACCGGGGCACTTATCAACATCGGCAGCTTTTTTGGAGACCGGGCAACACCAGTTCAGTCAACCTATTCAGCTTCAAAACACGCACTTCACGGCTGGACGGATGCTCTTCGGATGGAGCTAGAGGCACAAAAGGCTCCTATCTCAGTAACGTTGATTCACCCCGGACGGATTGACACTCCCTATAACGAGCACGCCCGCAGCTATATGCCCAAGCAACCCGCCCATCGCGGCATGATATATCCACCGGAGGCAGTAGCTGAAGCAATTTTGTACTCAGCAGAGCATCCAAAACGGGATATGTTTGTTGGCTTTCAGGCTAAGTTCTTCGCCGTGCTGGGTGGTATATCTCCACGCTTGATGGACAAGTTGATGGAGATATGGATGTTTCCTTCCCAGCAGTCCGATCGCCCCTCGCGAGACCGAGAGGACAATGCACTCTATCGGGCTGGCTATGGCATGCACGAGAGAGGAACGCATCAGGGATGGATTCGCTCGAATAGCTTATATGTGAAGGCAACGAAGCACCCACTTCTTACAACTGTGACTGTAGCTAGTCTGGGCATAGCTATCTGGTGGCTTGCAACATCTGTTGTCTGATGGTACTGATGGATATTGCATTGAGCATTGCGAACAGCGATCGCAGCTACAAGAACAAACCATAGCTGATTATGTTACCACAAGATACCTTGGATTGAGTACAAACTTATACAAGCAGGACCCAAACTCAAACCCATAAAGAGGCTTTTTCTATGACGACAACAATCCCAAGCCGAAGGACTAACTCAGCTCCCAATCCACCTGCTCCCTACACGGGATTCGATAGGCTATTTATTGGTGGGCATTGGGTCACAGGTCGCTCTGAACATAAACTGCGCCCCATCGATCCGTACCGCCAAACCGCGATCGCAGAAATTCCGGCAGCGGATATGCGTGACATCGAAACAGCTTATCAAGAAGCCCAGCGTGCTCAAGTGGCGTGGGCAGGGGCATTGCCCAGTGAGCGAGCAACTGTCATGCGCCGTGGGGTTGAAATCATGGAAGCCCGTCGGGAAGAAATTATCTTGTGGTTAATTCGTGAAGCAGGTAGCCCGCGTGCCAAGGCGATAGTGGAATGGAAAGCAGCTCGCGATTTGATGGAACAGGTCGTTTCTGCTCCCTATCGCGCCGAGGGTCGCCTGCTCCCGTCCGACATACCGGGTAAAGAAAGTAGGGTCTATCGACGCCCAGTGGGTGTAGTGGGCGTGGTTAGTCCTTGGGACTTTGCACTGCATCTTGCCAATCGTTCGGTTGCTCCTGCCCTTGCGTTGGGAAACGCGGTTGTCTTGAAACCACCCTCCAATACCCCCATTTCTGGAGGTTTGTTACTTGCCAAAATATATGAGGAAGCAGGGCTTCCACCCGGCGTACTTAGCGTTGTTGCGGGTCCTGCCCGTGAGATCGGGGATGCCTTTGTGAGCCACCCCATACCGCGTGTCATTACCTTTACAGGATCGACCAAGGCTGGTCGGCATATTGGTGAGCTGGCGATGTCCAGCCCCATGATGAAACGTGTTTCCTTAGAACTAGGCGGTAATAGCCCCCTTGTCGTTTTAGATGACGCCGACCTCGACCTGGCTGTAAACGCTGCCGTATTTGGCAAGTTCTTAAACCAAGGTCAAATTTGCATGGGTACAAATCGCTTGATTGTTGATGAGCGTGTCCATGACGAGTTTGTGGATCGGTTTGTCGATCGCGTTCGCCATCTGAAAATAGGTGACCCCAATGACCCGGATACGATTATAGGTCCCATCATCAATGAAGCTCAGTTAAAGTCACTGCTCAAGCACATTCAAGAAGCGCGTCAAGAAGGTGCTCGTCAACTGCTTGGTGGTGAACCCGATGGACTGATGCTACCACCCCACGTCTTTGTGGATGTCAACAATCAGATGTCAGTTGCGCGTGAGGAGTTATTCGGACCCGTTGCTCCAATTATTAAAGTTCGCAATGAAGCGGAAGCATTACAAGTGGCGAACGACACCGAGTACGGCTTATCGAGTGCGGTGTTTAGCCGCGATGAGGGACGTGGACTGCGCTTTGCAATGCAGATGCAAGTAGGGATGACGCATATTAACGATCAAACGGTAAATGACCTACCGAACGCTCCCTTTGGTGGCGAGAAGAATAGTGGTGTAGGACGCTTTGGCGGCGATTGGATTATCCAGGAGTTTACTACCGACCACTGGATTACAGTCCAACATAACCCGCGCACATACTTATTTTAAAGGCGTACCAGGAGTAACTAACACAGCAAGCTACAGCAAACAAACTATTTCGAGCGTGAATGGGGATAGTTTGTAGTACTTCAGTACCCTTGTATTCAGCTAAAAATTAGCGTTCCTCAGGCGTAAACCAGGGTGGGGAGAATGCCAAATCCGTCAAGATGCTATCCAAACCAGCGTTAAACCTCATTGCGTAAAACTCTCAATGGCTGATTATTACTTTCCCAGGCGCAGATATCTAAGTAGAGATTTGTCCTACAAAAGTAAACTTCTTCATAGGCAAGCCGTAAATTACGCTCAAGACTGTTAGGTTCAATGTCAACAGATTTATTAGAGCCAATCGCTTTGCGTAAGCCGAGTGATAGAAGTTCGACGAGGTCATGACCGCAGCAAACTTGCCAGGGGTCATGGCTGTTGTTTTTCTGGCTCATTAACCGTTGTTGCAGATATTCATCTTTTAACGAGAAGGCTTGAGATTTATTTTTCACCTCTCGAATTAGTTTAAGCTCATCTGTAGCCCTTTGAGTTCAACCGTTAAATCCCAGCGGTCTTGAATGATATCTGGTGAATGAGTAGCCATTAGAACATCTAAATCTGTAAGCTTTATAATTTCTTGTAAGTCTTTTAGAAACTGAATTTGCCATCCTACATGAAGAGATAGCTCGGGTTCATCAATCAAGACTAGAGAGTTAGGTTGGACTTTAAATAACAGTTCATAGAGAAGGACTAACTCATGTTGCTCGCCAGATGATAAATGGGTCGGCGAAAGAGTTTTTGTATTGGATAATGGGGAGTTATAATGTGTTGCAAAAACAAATCCCTTATCCTTACTAAAGCTTATCTCTTTGTAGGAATAAGCAAATTTGTTATTAATAATTGTCCTTAATAACTCAATTTTATCAGCTATTTCAGCAAAAACACTCAGCTTTTTTTCAACATCCTCAACATATACCGACAAAGCATTTTTCGTGCTTTCATCGATATCTTGAGGCTGGATTTGAAATTCTGAATCTTCATCCTTATCTAAAAGACCTACTTCTATAAGATGAGAGCGCGTTTCCTCAAGACTGTTTAGTTGATAACGAAGCTGTTCATCTGTTAAATCTGAAGATGGCTGTTGCTTCACTACTCGTACAGGAAAAGTTCTATCAAGAGATTGAGATATTGTACCATATTCCTTAAATTTATCTTGCATCAGCTTAGCAAGTTCATCAGAATAGGCTGCTACAGTTGATAACATTGGATGTGTTGTACGATTTATTCTGGAAGAACGTTTAGGAACAAAGTTAAGCAAACGTTGTGATTCAATAAGGCGAATATGAATATTGCTCTTTATTTTTTCTAACCACTCAGGCTCTTCTCGTGATTCTTTATAATCTGAAGGCAAGAAATTTTCAAAACGATCTATAACTTCTTCTAAAGAAAGTGTTTCTTCTGTAGAAATATATAACCATTTGCGTGGGCTTATACGTTCTAATCCTGGTATCAAATCATCTAAAATACTACTAATAGGAATGTCTATGTCAGAACGAATCTTTAGTGAGTTAGGATAAAATTCCTCTTTTTCTAAATTATGCCGCTCGAAATAGAAAACAATATTATTCGTATCTCCATCTTTTTCACCATCTGAGTTTTTTATAATTTCTACGCTACTGCTATCATCAAACTCAACTTTAAAACTTCTAAACGCAATTTTTTTTATTTCTGAATATCGGGAGTTAAAGAAACAATTTAGAATTCTTAATATTGCGGTTTTTCCAAAACCATTTGGACCATGAATGATAGTGATACGTTCATGCATGTTCAATGGAATGACATGGTCAAAAATGCCAAATAAGCCTTTGACGGAAATTTGTTTAATTCTCATAGTTATTGAGTCCTACAGGCATTGGTTTCATGACCTTGATTGTAACCTCTATCTTCTTCTGCAAAGTTCGGGAAGCACAGAGATGCTTTCTGTGGTATCTTCTGTATCTCTGTAGCTCAATTCCAGGCTATTAGCTTCGCGATCGCCACCCCACATTATATAACGCTAATTCAAATATTGCTCCATTGCATCACAAGCGGCTCCTCTACCGACAAACGGAAAATCTGCATTTTTCCCAGCGTTCATCAATTCTGACATCTGGAGTAAACTGAGACGATTCCAAAACTTAAAATTTAGCATATGTTGGTAAGCCTAGTTTCCTGGAATCATCAAATCTTTATATATTTAAAGAGGAGTTTATTTATTACAAGAAGATTGGGGGGAATACTAAAGTAAATCGGGTTGAGCAAGGTAACTATTTATGGAGCAAACATCTCCTATATTCAAGACTTGTCGTTGTAAGAATGTTGTACGCTGCCGAAAGGAAGCAGGCAGGCTCTTTCTCTGGTTCCCCGTCCCACATACTCTGAAAAAAGTCACCTCCTATCTCCAGCAATTGAAACTTGAGTATGAACTGATGCACGAGCGACCGGGTCTGAGTTTGGAGTGTAGAGCAGGACAGACCCAAGAAATTGCTCGTAACCTGGCTCAACTACTTGCACCGAGAGAATTAAGAGAGACACAAGTTCTTTTCATTCGAGGTGCTATCCAACCTCAACTTCAGGACTTTAGTGACATCGCCTCACTGCAACGCTTTATTAAGTTGAGCCAGTCCGACTGGCTGGTTGATATGCTGGCAACAGAAAGGTTCACCAGTCACTTTCAACCAATCGTCTCTATTCACGATACATCCCAAATTTATGGTTACGAATCCCTTTTGCGGGGACTAGACGAACAAGGCAATTTAGTACTGCCGGGACAAATCCTGGAGTTAGCAACGGAGTCTGGTCTTTTGCCACAACTCGACCGAATTGCTCGCCTGAGTGCGATCTCGCAAGCCAGCCGCCATCAGGTGCGGGGACAAATCTTCATCAATTGTTCGCCAACGGCGCTTTATGACCCGGTTTCTTGCCTGCGTACTACAGTAGATGCAATCGATCGAGCAGGCATTTCCCATGAGCGGATTGTCTTTGAAGTTTTGGAGTCAGACAATCCTCAAGATTTAGACCACCTGAAAGGAGTACTTCAGTACTACCGAGATGCTGGTTTTTTAATTGCTCTTGATGACCTCGGTTCTGGTTATTCTAGCTTGAATTTGCTCCATCAGTTACGACCAGACTTTATTAAGTTAGACATGGGGTTAATTCGAGACGTGCATCAAGACCTGTACAAAGCCTCAATTACCGAGAAGCTTTTAGAAATTACTCAAAAGTTAAATATTCGGACTGTCGCTGAAGGGATTGAGTGCATTGAAGAACTCAACTGGCTGCGAGAACGAGGAGCAACCTTTGCTCAAGGTTATTTGATTGCTAAACCCAGTGAAGTGCCTGCTACCGCAACTCCTCACTTTGAGACCATCTCTTTAACTGTAGCATCGGTATCTTGTAAGCCGATTGAACATCGCGTCCAACACCAAAGCGAGTCTGAGCGAATTGTAGCTGCTGTAACACAGCGCATCCGACAATCATTGGAGTTAGACGATATCCTGCAAACTACGGCAGATGAGGTACGGCAACTGTTTGAGGTAGACCGAGTGGTAATCTATCAGTTTGAGCCAGACTGGAGTGGGTTTGTCGCTGTAGAATCCCTAGCAAAAGATTGCATATCGATTCTTGGATTCCACGTGATGGACACGTGCTTTCAATCTACCCATGCAGATTACTACCAACAAGGTAATAGTAGAGCAATTGAAGACATTGAAACTGCGAGACTAGCGCCGTGTCATGTTGAACTCCTCCGGGGTTTGCATGTCCGGGCAAACCTGATAGTACCCATCTTGCAGCAAGAGCGTTTGTGGGGACTATTAATCGCCCATCAATGCAGTCACAGCAGACAATGGCAGCAATCGGAAATTAACTTGTTTAACCAACTCGCAGCTCAAGCGGCGATCGCCATTCACCAATCGGAACTTTACCACAAACTACAGCAAGCAAACCAGGAATTACAGCGCCTTGCTTCGTCGGATGGTTTAACCCAAGTGGCAAATCGGCGCTGCTTTGATGACATACTTAAAGCAGAGTGGCAAAGGTTGGCACGAGAACAAGGCTCCCTATCTTTGATTTTGTGTGATGTTGATTGCTTTAAGCTTTACAACGATACCTATGGACATCTAGCAGGAGATGATGCACTCAGACAGGTTGCTAAAGCAATCTCTCAGACAGTTAAACACCCTGCTGATTTAGTTGCTCGGTATGGTGGAGAAGAGTTCGCAGTCATTTTGCCGAATACTGGTATCGAAGAGGCAATTGCAGTTGCAAGAGAGATTCAAACTAATATGAGTGCATTGCAACTGTCTTATCCAAATTCTCCGGTCAGTCAATTCATCACCCTCAGTCTTGGCGTGGCTACCATTATTCCTCACAGCCAATCATCAAGCGCAACCTTAATTGCTGCTGCTGACCAGGGACTTTACCAGGCGAAGGCACAAGGGAGAAATTGTGTGGTGCAGATGGATTGTGAGAATGCTGGGTGGGCACTGCCCACCACTCCTGATTGAGAAAGTGCAAAATGTCAAGCTCTTCTTCAAGCCACGATTACAAAGCCCAACCAACAAAGATTTTTCGTCATTCGCATAACTAACGGGTTCAGTTGCAGTCATTTCTGCAATACTAAGTACTACAAGCCCATAGGCTGAAGACCAACTCCATTTACGTATCGTTACACAGATAAAGGAAATAAGTATTTTTGGGTAGCTTTCAAGTTACTCATTATACAATTTTTGTGCTGGATATAACTTCAGGTGATTTACCAATTTAAGTTAAGAGTATGACTGATGAAGCAATCTATACGGCAATTACCTTTGCACCCGTGCAAACATTTATCGAGAAATCGCGGAAGTTGAGGGACTTGTTTGGTGCGTCGTTAATTTTGTCCTATCTCAGCCAGCAGATAGTCCTAGCAGCAGATAACCTAGCTGATGTCCAAGTCATTTCCCCTGCTAACATCAATGTACAAAAAGGAATGCCGAACCGGATTTTAATTAAAGGTAATTTTACCGAAGAGATGACACGGGAGGTATTATTAACAGCTTGGCAAAATATTCTCTCAGTGTGTCGCAACTGGATTTATCTCTTTATCAAACTACCTTACAATTCGGGATTTCCAGTATCCAAGAGTTAGATTATTCAGAATGGGAGAAAATTAAAACAATTTGGAAAAGAGCATTAGCCAATGGACTTGGTTCTAGAGTCAGTGCTGGTTACGGACATTTTCAAAATGTCGAGGTTAGCGATCGCACTAATCAACTATTGCAAATTAAGCTCAAGGGACAAGGAGCGACATCACTATTAATTAATAAAAGAATGTATCCGCATTTTGTAACTAATGATAAGGGTGAAAAAGTCAGGGGAGAAGGTTATGTAGAATTGCTCACTATTTTCCCCGATAAATCTTCAGAAACAGAAAAATTTTTGAGTTTTCTCAAAGATGACAGTCAATTTACAAAAATTTGGTAAGTAGGTCGGTAAGACAAAAAGTAACTGGTGAGGGTCGTCCTTAGTCATTTGTCATTGGTCATTAGCCTTATTGAGAAGGTACAAGATGCAATACAGTTCAGTTAAGGTTAATGTGTAAAAAATCACGTGTGAAGAGACGCGCCGTCGCCCAGGGTTAAATAATTTACTTTCCCGCCAGCGCTTGGAACTCTACGCACAAAGTTATTGTCAGTCGCACTTCTACCCAGCAAACACCATGCTGGATAAAGAGGTAGACCGCAAACATTTTATCCAGACACAGCAAGAAACTATAGAGCGCTTGGCTAAACTGGGAGTTATCTAACGTATGCTAATGGCAATTGTCAATCAGCAATTAGCAACTAGCAATTAGCTAAATTCATTTATGTCCAAACCTATAGAAGTCCGCAACCCCCGGACTGGTAAATTTGATTATGTGATTATACCGCCACCACCAAAGCTACTCGCACAACAATGCAGTCGCTTGCGGCGATCGCAAAAAATTTGGCAACAGCTTGGTATAGAAGGCAGAATTGAAGCCCTGCAGGAGTGGAAGCAAGCGATAATATCCGGGCGGGAGAAACTGACTGAAGCCTTGGTCAATGATACGGGACGATTATCAATATCAATCATGGAAATTGACTCATTTCTTTCCGGTCTTGACCGTTGGTGTAAAATAGCACCAGATTTGCTCCAAGAATCCCAAAAAAATACGGCAATTCCTTTTATCCACCTCCAACAAACAGCAGTTCCCTATCCTTTAGTAGGTGTCATTAGCCCGTGGAATTTCCCCCTATTGCTCTCAACAATTGATACCATTCCTGCATTGCTAGCGGGTTGCGCTGTCATTGTCAAACCCAGCGAAATTGCGCCTCGGTTTACCGCACCACTTTTAGCAGCGCTGAACAACATTCCAAAATTACGAGACGTATTAACTTTTGTAGAGGGAGCCGGAGAAACAGGAGCAGCCCTGATAGAAAATGTAGACTTGATATGCTTTACCGGGAGCGTAGCCACAGGACGCAAAGTCGCCGAAGCTGCAGCTAAACGCTTTATACCCGCTTTCTTGGAATTGGGAGGAAAAGACCCAGCCATTGTTCTGGAATCTGCCGATTTGGACTTGGCAACATCAGCAATTTTATGGGGTTCTGTGGTAAACACCGGACAGTCATGTCTCTCAATAGAGCGGATTTATGTAGCCGAAGCGATTGTAGAACCCTTCGTCAAACAACTTGTAGACAAAGCGCAACGTCTTAGGTTAGCTTATCCTACCGCAGACAGTGGAGAAATTGGGCCTATTATTGCAGAACGACAAGCAGCAATAATCAGCGACCATCTGTTAGATGCAGCAGAACTAGGAGCAATGCTTCACTGTGGCGGTGAAATTGAGAATCATGGTGGAGGTTGGTGGTGCCTGCCTACAGTTCTCACTCAAGTCAACCATTCTATGAAAGTTATGACTGAAGAAACATTTGGTCCCATCATGCCCGTCATGTCCTTTGCTACAGTGGAAGCAGCAATTACTTTGGCAAACGACTCTATTTATGGGTTAAGTGCAGCAGTTTTTGCAGGGTCGGAAGCAGAAGCGATCGACGTTGCCCGTCAAATAGAGGCAGGTGCTATTAGTATTAATGATGCGGCTCTTACGGCTGTGATGCATGAAGGGGAGAAAAATTCCTTCAAGTACTCTGGTTTAGGTGGATCGCGCATGGGACTGGCAGGGCTGACACGATTTATGCGGAAAAAAGCATTTTTGGTGAAAACAGATTCTAGTAGCGATCCTTGGTGGTTTGATAAAAAATAGGGGTTGGTGGTTGGTGGTTAGTGGTTAGTGGTTAGTAGCTAGTTGTTGGTAGTGAGTGGTTGGTGGTTGGTAAAACAATTTCACAATCTACAATTTCAAGTCAAAGGAGTGTTGTCATGTCTGTTATTCGAGAAGAAATGCCTGTGCTTGCCCGCCATGAAGGAGACTGGGTGGGGACTTATACAGTCGTTGATGTACATGGAAACATTACAGACAAGCATGAGTCCCATTTGACCTGTCAGTTTCCAGAAGATGGTTCTTATCCCTACTATCAAATTAATCGTTATAAATGGTCTAATGGTAAACAGGAAGAACACCAATTTCCTGGAACTTATCGAGACAAAACGCTGTGGTTTGATACGGAACGCATTAATGGAAAAGCCTGGGAAATTGACGACGCAACAGTGATTTTGTGGTTTTCATATAAGGGTGCTCCGGATATGTACTTATATGAAATGATTAATCTCAGTCCCTGCAATAACTATCGTTCCCGTGTTTGGCAATGGTTTAAGAACTATCAACTCTTCCAGCGCACTCTAATTCAAGAAGAACGGTTGCGGTAAAACTCGTAAAACCTTTCCCCATTAAGCGTGCAAAAAGTGGGGAAATACGCAACAATCAAACAATAGTTCCTTTTAGTTAAAGGTCGAAGTAGCTATGACAGAAGCTAAACCCACTCGCACAGCACGCAGGGGAAGAATATTCCCTGAAATTCAGTGGACAGAAGAACAAATAGCCCAATGGAGAGCCGAAAAGCAAGCATTTCATCAACGATGCAAAGTCATTTTTGACCGAGTTCAGCCAGAGTTAATCAAAACACACTACAACTGGTATATGGTAGTTGAACCGGAGAGTGGAGACTACTTCATCGACAAAGATGAAATAACTGTGATGAATATGTCGCGGCAGAAGCACCCGAATGCCCCCTTCTTCCTCTTTAGGATCAATGAAACAGGGGTATCGGGAACAATATGATTGAGGGCTGGTTTGGTAGTGGAGAGGAGTTATTCTGTGAAATTCATTTAATTACTGGTGACGTAGAACTTCCTGTTGATGCAATGCTTGATACTGGTTTTTCAGGCTGGTTAGCAATTGACAAGCAAGATTTAGACGGTCTTGAATGGCTTTATTTAGGTAAGCGAGATATGCTCATGGCAAAGGGAGAAGCCACATTTGATATTTACGCCGGAAAGGTGCGGATAGACGGACAGGCATTTGATATTCCCGTTCATGTTGGTGAAGGATTAACGGAAGTGTTACTTGGGCGTCAATGGCTAAAAAATCGACGTTTGGTAGTAGATATGCCGTCGGGATTGTTAACCTTGGGAGAATAAAATTTATAGCAAATTGCAACTTAATAAGTACAGATTGTTGTCAGGGCGAACAACCGTTCGCCCCTACTGCAATGACCTGAAAAATCCTATATATATATTCTTAGAGCATCGGTATATAAATCATAAACAGCCTAGTTTTTTGTAGAGATGCGCCATAGCCCGTCTCTACATTCACGACATATCAAAGGTGACAGCAGAGAGAAAATGTATTTTGTGCTCCTCTTTTGACTACTGTATTGGCACTCTAATAACTGGAAAGCTTTACGATTATTACCTATTATATAATAACCTTATTTGATTTTTGAAAAACACGTAGGGTGGGCACTGCCCACCATATCTAGTTTTTGTAAAGTATAGCCCTGCCCACGTTATTTAGAAATGCCAGAATGATTTAAGATAGCTATATATTGTTTAATCTCAATCGAAAATCTATTTTAAGGTCAAGACATGGCAAAAAGTGACAAAATAAACTTCTCTACTCCTAGCGGGTTTCCTGAATTTCTTCCTAGTGAAAAACGTTTAGAGGTCTATTTACTTGATATTATCCGGAAGGTTTATGAAAGCTATGGTTTTACACCCATAGAAACGCCCGCAGTAGAAAGATTGGAAGTTTTGCAGGCAAAAGGCAATCAAGGTGATAATATTATATATGGAATTAACCCCATCTTGCCGCCAAATCGCCAAGCAGAAAAAGATAAAGCTGGTGAAACGGGTTCGGAAGCAAGAGCGTTAAAATTTGACCAAACAGTTCCCTTGGCAGCATATATTGCCCGTCACTTAAATGATTTGACCTTTCCCTTTGCCCGCTACCAGATGGACATTGTATTTCGTGGCGAAAGGGCAAAAGATGGTCGTTTCCGCCAGTTCAGGCAATGTGATATTGATGTGGTAGGGCGTCGCGAACTCAGCTTACTTTACGATGCTCAGATGCCTGCTATCATTTCGGAGATATTTGAAGCTGTTAACATTGGTGATTTCCTGATTCGCATCAATAATCGTAAAATTCTTACGGGTTTCTTTAAATCGGTGGGGGTAGAGGCAGAGAAAATTAAGTCTTGTATTGGAATTATTGATACTTTGGAAAAAGTTGGTGAAGCTAAGGTTAAGCAAGAATTAGAAAAAGAGGGAATCTTAGCAGAACAAACTCAAAAAATTATCGACTTTATTAATATTAAAGGCACCGTAAATGAAGTGCTTTATAAACTCAAGTACTTGGTTCAAACTAAACCAGAAGCTGAAGAATTTGGTTTGGGAATTACGGAATTAGAAACGGTGATTTCTGGCGTTCGCAATTTGGGAGTTAGTGAAAATCGTTTCTGTATTGATTTATCAATTGCTCGCGGTCTTGATTACTATACAGGGACAGTTTACGAAACCAGTTTAGTCGGACATGAAGCACTGGGAAGTATTTGTTCTGGTGGAAGATATGAGGAATTAGTCGGGGTCTTTTTAGGTGAGAAAATGCCGGGAGTGGGTATTTCCATTGGCTTGACTCGCTTAATCAGTCGTTTATTAAAAGCTGGTATTTTAAACCCACTTGCTGCTACTCCAACCCAGGTGGTAGTGGTGAATATGCAAGATGATTTGATGCCGGTTTATTTGAAGGTGTCTCAAAAGTTGCGGAAAGCAGGAATTAATGTTGTTACCAATTTTGAGCAGCGACCTTTAGGCAAACAATTCCAATGGGCTGAAAAGCAAGGAATTCAATTTTGTGTCATTATTGGTTCTGATGAAGCAGCAGCACAAAAGGCATCTCTTAAGGATTTGAAAACAAGAGAGCAAATAGAAGTTCCTCTGGAAAGTTTAGCTGAGGAGATTAAACGTAGATTGGATTCTTAAATTTATATATTATGTAGAGACGTGAAATTTTGCGTCTCTCATTGTTTGTCTCCTGTAAAGCAGTGAAGAAAAACCCATAGCATTTAACCTTGAACGTGTAAGTCTTTAGCTAAATGGAAAATCAACAAAATCCCGCACCCAAGACAGAGGAAGATGACTTTTTGCACGTAGCCCCCATGCGAGAGGACTGGGGTGGAGACGGTAGAGGGCGTATGAATTTATCAGGAAGGCGCACAGCTATTTCTAAGGAGTACGTACCCCGTCAGTACCAATACTTTGACACAAATGCAGTTCCAGAAGAAGATGGCTGGCATATAGTTGGAATGCCAGAAAACGTGATACCTGGAAAACGTAGATTGCTAACTTGGCACAACTGTGGTGCATCTACTTCAAGAGTAGTGCTTCCGTCCCAGTTTGAAGCACCGTCTGGCATATTTACAGCAGATTTGGAGATTTTCGTGCTTCAGGGTGCAATCCAACTGGGCGATTGGCAACTCACCAAGCACGGTTACTCCTTTATCCCCGCAGGAGTCAAAGTTGGACCTTGGAAAGTGCTAGGTGATAAAGAAGCAGAAATACTTTGGATGGAGAACGGTTCTGTTCCTTTTCAGTATAAAAACGTACAAAAAGATTTTGCAAATGCTAGGCTTGGTGACTTTATTCCAGCATTGGACAGTAAGTTGTTACCGTGGGGTAAGACAGAGACAGTTCAATTTGAGGTAGCAAAAAAGAAATATCTAAGGAAAGATGATAACGGGGGTGGAACATGGTTGCTTGCTATCTTGCCACATTATGACGGCAGATACCCAGAAATACAATGTTATAACGAGGAAGGGTATTGCCTAGCTGGCTACTGTGACATAGGAACGCACCGATTTGTGAAGGATTATTTTGGCTATGTCCCTAGCTTTACCACCTCTCCTTGGCACAGAACAGATGATGGCTGCTTATTCTTCATTAGGGTTGATAGGGATTTATCAAAGGTTGGAACAGTTTTGTCGTATGCACCTGAAGATGTATGATTTCAAAGACCTATAAAAAGCTAGTCGCCAAACAGTTTGCTCAAGATTTTAGCTTGGCAATTGAAATTATAGAACTTCCCATTCCCGAACCTGCATCTCACGAAATTGTCATTCGCAACAAATTTGCAGGTGTCAACGCTGGGTTTGATACTTTACTTTGCCGTGGCGAAGTTCCCTATGTTAACTTAACTCCTCCTTTTGATTTGGGTGTAGAAGCGGTGGGAGAAGTTGTCGCGGTGGGAGATGGTGTCCAAGATTTTCAAATCGGTGATGCTGTTGTTACCACCATACGTGGTGGAGGATATCGCGAGTACCAAGCAATCAATGCCAATCTTGCTTTTAAAGTCCGTGCTGCAACACCAGAGGTTCTCACCTTGATGCCTACTGGTGTATCAGCTTTGGTTGCTTTGGAACAAGCGGGGGAAATGAACACCCACGAGGTTGTTCTCGTGACAGCCGCAGGTGGTGGAACCGGTCATATTGCCGTGCAGTTGGCGAAGCTGGCGGGAAACCACGTGATTGGGACTTACGGTTCCGATGCTAAAGGGGAGTTACTCAGAGAACTGGGCTGCGATCGCATTATCAACTATCGTAGAGAAGACCTCAATCAAGTTCTCAAGCAAGAATACCCTAATGGTGTTAACCTCGTTTTTGATTGTGTTGGGAAACAGGTTTTCGATACTTGCGTGGATAATTTGGCAGTTCGGGGACGCTTGGTTGTAGTTGGCTTTATTTCCGAGTATGCCAAGAATATAGAACAAGTAACGCAACCGCGAATTTATCAAAAGTTGTTTTGGAAAGCGGCTTCGGTGAGGGGATTTTTAATGCCCCATTATCAAGAATATATGGTTGAAGCACGAGAGCGATTGTTAAACCTGTTTTACACCAACAAACTAAAAGTCGCCGTCGATCCAACCCAGTTTCATGGTGTAGAATCTGTACCATCTGCGGTTGAATATCTCTTGAGCGGTCAGAATTGCGGTAAAGTTGTTGTTGGATTTTAGCAAGCAAGAATTGCCTTACACTTATAAAATGACAGACAATTCGGAAAATACTTTAAAAGTTGCGTATCAAGCATTTGAACACTTTAAGCATGGTCTAGCTACAGGGGATTGGAGCCAGTTTTTAGATATGGTTACCGAAGATTTTAGCTTTTGGTTTCCAATGGGGAAATATCACGGATTTCATACCGGGAAAGAAAAAGCAAGAGAGTTTTTTCAATATGTTTCTGAAGCTGTCAAAGACGGGCTTGCTGTGACTCTAGACCGAGTTACCAGCAATGAGACAACGGTCGTGTTTGAATTTCGGGATGAGGGTGAGTTATTTGGAGAAACTTACAAAAATCGGGTTGCTGTTTCTTTTGATATCCGTGGAGATAAAATTTGCAGCTATCGCGAGTACTTTGGTAGCGATGGGAAATCAAATTGATTTATATTATTAAATTTCTCTGCGATCGCGCAAGGACAAGCGAGACGCCCATCCCACAAGAGCATCATAGATCCGAAGTTTATCGCGATTCTCGAATGGATGCAATGTAAATGTAGGGGCGCAAGGCATTGCGCCCTTACAATCGGGGATATTTGATACAAATGAGAAACAGTATACAATCCAGAATCTAATTACTTTCGGCTTTGCGTTGGTTGAGTTCTTTACACTTCGCCTCTGCTGCTTGATAAGCTGCTTGGTAATCTTTACCACCAAGCATCACGTCTCCGTAATAGTCGTAGGGAGGATCGCCATAGATGGGGAGGGGGTCGTCCTCTGGATAATCTTCTTCAGATTCTTCTATTATCGCTTTCAGTTTCTTTACGGTCAGTCGCTGTGCTGGAAAGTAGCAAAGCCCTTCGCTACTTTGCTTGAGATGGGGTAGTGTGGGGTCAACAATGCGATCGCCCAATTCAATCCAAGCGTGTTCTATGGGTTTGTAAGGTTTGCCAGCAAAAGCCAGAAAACCTTGCACGTATGTTGCTCCTTCAGTTGCCAAGGCTGCTTTGTAAGCATTATCAAAGGGAGTTTTCGCCTTGCTTTTTATACTTTGGGCTATTTCTTTGGAAAGCGCTTCATCTAATGGTAGGTTCATCTACAGCAAGGATTTGAGCAGCGACTTTAACATACTAGCAGTTTTGAGTTACTTGTGGGATAGGCAACACAATCGGTAGGCAGCACCAACAACCGTAGGTTGGGTTGAGGAACGAAACCCAACACAATCGATTGGCAGCATCAACAACCGTAGGTTGGGTTGAGGAACGAAACCCAACATAATCGGTTATTTGTTCAGTTTAGCTGCCATTCAACCCAACCAACCATTCATCTTACTTGAACCATAGGCATAGCTTTACCAATACTCTAATAACCCAATAACTTCTTCAGTTCTGCATCTGTAAAAGGATTTTGACCAGCACGTAAAGCTTTTACCCACTGTTGCCGTTGCGATTTTAACTCCTTATCTTCAAGTTGGGCAATGCATACCTCAAAATCCTCGATCGCTCCTCGAGCATTTCCTGTAAGTGCCCTAGCAAGACCACGGCTATTAAGAATATATCCATTTTTAGGGTCAAGTTTTACAGCTTTTTCACAGGCAAACATGACATCAGCTGCACGACGATGTAAGCTACCATCCCAACAGAGCGATACCCAAGATTCTGCATCGATTGCAATCTTTGAATCGAGTTGCTGCGCTTTATTGTAAGCTGCAATAGCATCCTTGACTTTTCCTTCTTTTGCTAACTGCCGTCCATTGTCAACCAAATTTTCAGCCTGTCCTTTGTTGGCAAACTCTTTTGCTTTTGCCTCTACGTCAAATTTTAAGCTAGAGTTCCACTGTTGTGCTTTGCGGAACTTCTTAACAGCAGTGTCGATACTATCTTGTCGCGCCAGTTTTTCACCTTGTATAACCAACACCTCAGCTGCTTTCTCTCGTAAAGAAGGAGTTTGACATTTTTCTAATTCTTCCAATGTTTCAGGATTGGCAATTAGATAATTATTGAGCAAATTGCAAGCATCTCCAATTAAATTATCTAAATCCAAATCCCATAAAATCACGGTGTTGTCTGAACTGCCGGAAGCAAGCTGTTTGCCATCAGCACTCCATGCCACACTATTAACAGAACGGCTATGCCCAATGAGGGTTTTAAGTTGTTTGCCCGTTGCCGCGTCCCAGAGTTTGGTGTTTTTGTCATCACTGCCAGAAGCAAGCTGTTTGCCATCAGCACTCCACGCTACGCTATTGACATTACTGCTATGCCCAGAGAGGGTTTTGAATTCTTTGCCCGTTGCCACATCCCAGATTTTGATGGTGTTGTCATCACTGCCGGAAGCAAGCTGTTTGCCATCAGCACTCCACGCTACGCTATAGACATAATAGCCATGCCCAATGAGGGTTTTGAGTTCTTTGCCCGTTGCCACATTCCAGATTTTGATGGTGTTGTCATCACTGCCGGAAGCAAGCTGTTTGCCATCAGCACTCCACGCTACGCCCCAGACAGAACGGCTATGCTCAGAGAGGGTTTTGAGTTCTTTGCCCGTTGCCACATCCCAGATTTTGATAGTTTTGTCATCACTGCCGGAAGCAAGCTGTTTGCCATCAGCACTCCACGCTACGCTTCTGACAGAACTATTATGCCCAGAGAGGGTGTTGAGTTGGCGCTGCCTTTAAATCATAATCAAATACTGGTAAATTTAATACTGACTCATAAATATAATTCCTAAGATACTCTCGTCGCTTAGATTCTGGCAACCGCAAACACCCATGTAGAATTTCATGAACAACAACACTAGAAACAGCAATTTCAGACTTATGAATATCTAGTTTGTGTAAAACATTGGCATTAGGAATAGGTCGGGCTAGCTCAGAGAGAATATTGGTATCCAATAAGAATTTCAAACTCATAAATTAATTTCTCTGCCTACACTAGTATCTCGTAAATCAGCGAAATCCTCATCGGTAAAAATAATCTTCTCACTTTGGATTGCCTTTCTAAATTTTTGTAATCCCTGCCAAAATTTATCTCCTCTAGATTCCTCCTTTTTTTTTCGCAGAAACTCAAATAAATAGTCTTGCTCTTCTGTGGGTAAACTATTAATATAATTAATAATTTCTTGTAAATTCATCAATTAAGCTCCTCTAAACTAAACCCCAACTGTGCTAACTGTATTTTAATTTAGGCAGATAAGGTTTGAGGTTCGCTCTCCTCTCCTCCCCTAGAACTTCTCTTCATCTGATACACTTCAATAAACTGGGAACTAAAACCGAGTCGGTTGACCCAACGTTAACGTATCTTAATGGAACGAAAGCCAGTGTTAACTTCAGACAAGCAATGCCGCATTATTGCCCTGTTTAATCAGGCGGGTGGTGTTGCCAAATCGACACTGACCTTCCACAATATGATAATTCCATCAAACAGCTAAAAACCTTTGAATCACATCCTGGCTCAGTTCATTGGTGGAACCACAAGCTACAATACCGCCTTTTTGCATTGCGTAATAGTAATCAGCTTGGCGGACAAAATGTAAATGTTGCTCTACTAACAAAACAGAAATACCAGTGGTAGCAACTATGCCACGGACTGCAGCTTCAATTTCCAAGATAATTGAAGGTTGGATACCTTCGGTAGGCTCATCTAATAAGAGTAATTGGGGTTGCCCCATCAAAGCACGAGCAATAGCGAGTTGTTGTTGCTGTCCACCACTTAAGTCGCCACCCATCCGCGAAAGCATCGATTTCAACACGGGAAATAGGCTAAAAATTTCCTCGGGAATTTCTGGATTTTTTCTCCTACTGGGTCTTGCTTCTAGTCCCAACAGGAGATTTTCTTTTACTGTCAAACGGGAAATAATTTCTCGTCCTTGGGGAACGTAACCAATTCCCAGTTTTGCCCTTCGGTCTGGAGATTTTGAATTTATCGCTCCTCCGGCAAAGGTTATTGTACCACTGCGGGGTTTGAGTAACCCCATTATTGTTTTGAGGAGGGTTGTTTTACCTACACCATTGCGTCCAATAAGGCATACCATTTGCCCCATTTGAACGCTCAAATCTACATTACGTAGAATGTGGCTTTCGCCGTAGTAAACGTTAAGGTCAGAGATTTGCAACATCGAAAGGTTTTGAGTATCAAGTTTAAGAGGTCATTTATAAAGTAAATCTTAAATCGCCAAATGTATTGTGTAGGGTGGGCAATGCCCACCAGATCGCTCCTCTTGATTGGTATTGCTGAATCCAACATTGAATTGAATTGTTGGGTTGAGGAACGAAACCCAACCTACCTCTACCTCACGGCGAAAAGGAGCGATCGTTGCTAACACTTCCTGCCTCACCAATTCTTTGATGTCTACACTTGTAGACACTACCGTAGACGTGTCAATTAGACCCCTGAGTAATATTGCAGCTGTTTGATTTATCGATTCATCTTCTGGAAGTTGTAGCGCTTGCAATGCCTCAAGTTCAGCCGAGCCAAAGCGGAATGAAATTACTTTGCTTGCCATTTCGTAGACAGCTTGTATACCTTGTTTATAGACTACAAGAGTAGTTGCTTGGTTGTCTACAGCCCGTTTACAGAGTTAATTCAGTTGCGGAAGGATAGGCTAGAGCCTCCACAAGCGGAATTATTTCACCGAAATTCGGGAATTAATAGTTTCCCCATGTAGTTCCAGGTAAGGGTTATTTTATATGATACTCAGGTGTCAGCTAGCCGAAGATACAGGAAATTTTCAGGAGCAAATTAAATGTGGTTTAACTTATTTAATAAATATCCTGACCTACTACTAGTTTAATTTATATAATGTGAAACTTTTCTTACGATTTCTGGAAGTGTAAATTAAGGAGCCAATAGTAAATGAGATTTACAGAACTGCTTTATAAGTTGAAGAAAAGCTTGTTATTAGCAATGTTGTCCTTGTTTATTGGTTGTATTTTTAGTATTTTTTTAACTGTTGATTCTAACAACAAAGTTTCTTTTAAAATTCCTTTTACAAAAATTTATTTAACTACTGTACCTAATAAAATATTGTCTGACTTAATACCTGGAATTGTAGGCTCTATTGGTGTTTACTGGGTTCTTGATGAAACTATTAAACAAGTATTTGGTATATCCGAAATTCCAGATCTGCCCCTTGAGCAATTTATTCAAGATATCAAATCTGCTCAAGCTAAGAATATTTACATATTAGAAACATTTACAAAGTTAGCTACTGAAGACAAACTTTTTTGGGAATTTTCTGAAGCAATTAAAAAAGCTTTAAAAGATGGGTCAAAGGTGCAGTTACTTTTCATCCATCCTGACTCAGATGCTGCAAGACAACGTGCTGATGAACTTAGTAAAGTAAATCCTCCTGTCAATGTTCCAGAATCGATTGAGAAAACACTAGCTCGTTTTTATCAATTAGAGACAGAAATTAATAACCCTAATAAATTGCAAATTAAGCTATATGATGCTAATCCAACAATAGCAATGCATAGTTGGGGTAAAGAAGCATATGTCAGTTTTTTTCCTGTAAATAGACGTTCTGATGAAGCCCCTAATCTTAAACTCTCTACAGTGACTACATTTGGTAGATACTGTGTAAAAAAATTTGAAGAGTTGTGGAATAAAGATTCAGGAATCTATCTAAATTCATATATGAAACTAAAAATTAAAGAGCAAGGTAACACTGAAATAGCGTGTTACTATGTGTATAAAAAAAATAGTAAAAGACAATCTATCTATGCAGTTCCTCAAAAGTCTCAAGCCGGGAGCTTATCTAATCTTTTCACGTTGAGTCAAGACCAACTAATTTCCGTTGAAATTGAAGAAAACTGTTATGATGCAGTATTTGAATATGAAAAATCGCAAAAATTAAATAATGTAGGAGACGATGAAAGAGGAAAAAAGAAGGAGGAAATTATAAAAAGATACTTTTGGAAAGAAGAAGATATGAATAAATATATAACTAGCGAACCTCAAATTATTGCTATTACATTTCTGCTGCAGGTTGAAATAGAGCCTACTCAGAATAAACTTACTCAACCTGAAGATAGAGAATTTTACTACGTTTATGGAGACAATAATAGTAGAAACTCTCTATACGCACTTTGTAATTCTAATAATTTTATTTCTGCTTTGCAGCAACAAGGAGGCCAACTAAAACAAGTGTCAGTTAGCTTTGCAAGACAGAGTATTAATCAAGGGACGTGTAGTATACTGCACGATTTAGACGAAAAAAACAAAGCAATTAAGCTAATTCTGAGAAAATACGAGCAGCGAGGCTTAAACCTACAACAACAAATAGTTGACGGAAATTCTCAAATTATTTATATTAAAATATCTACTTAAAGTACAATAAACTAATAACATAAATAATGAATAACACAATTCTACATTTATCTACTATAGATTCGGAAGATACAAAAAATGTAAATATTCAAAGTTTATTTCTAAGATACTGGAAAGCAATAGAGGAATATCCAAATTGTATTGATATGGGAATGGGTATGCCTTCTCCTAGTATATTTGGTTCTGAGTTGGAAGCTCAAAATGAATTTGTTGAGGGCAGGCAGTTATGGCAAGCAGACTATCAACAACAGGCAGGAGATAAAAATCTTAGAGAAGCATTCTCTCAGCTTGAAAAACAGCGAACAGGAATTTCTTACACAGTTGAGAATGTTATGATTGTATCAGGGGCGCTTCGTGGTTTCTCATTGGTTTTAGATTGTTTGACAAGAAAAAAAACTCATATTATTGAAATCGTCCCTACCTATCCTCTTCTGGCGGGTCAAGTACGTAATGTTTTAGAAAGATTAGGAGGTACACTCACTACTATTATCCCTAAAGACACTAAAACTTTTCAAATAACGCTTGATGAAGTTCTACCGCATATCAAATCTGACTCCGTAATCTATTTAACAAACCCTAATAATCCAACTGGAATTTATATTCCAGATAATGTTTTATTTAAGATAATAGCTACCTGTGAAGAAGTTGGAGCATATATTATTCTTGATGAAGCGTGTGATATTCCTTTCAACTTAAATTATCATCAAAAATTTTACTTAGATAGTCCAGTAGTAATACGTATTTTAAGTTTATCAAAAACGTATCTACTAGCAGGCTTTCGACTTGGATATATAGTTGCCCACCCGGAACTAATCGAGACATTTTCAAACACTTATTCATTTTCTGACGGGAATGCGCCTCTAATTGCGAATAAAGCAATTATGAAATATCTCAATACGCCTCACCTGATGTCATTTATTTCACAGATATTTCGTAATAAGGTTAAACTTGCTTCGCATAGATTTTCAAAATGTTCTTCAATTACCGAATTTATAGAACCAGAGGCTTGTTTTTATATTTTTCTTAAAATAAATTATTCCAAGAATAGCTGGTTTCTTTTTAAAGAATTATTAGCACAGGGAATTAATGTTGTTCCTGGTTGTTTATTCAGTGTTCGTGAAGACCCTTGGATTCGTGTCTGTTGTTGTCATGAAGATGACATATTGATAGACCATTTGGATAAGCTAAGCAAAGCTCTTGATGCTTTATAAATTAATAGGGTATCGCTTTTCTTACTTAGGTTTAATTTTTGCGTTGGTTGAAGGAATTGTACTAGTCAGCATTGATGACAAGTTAAAACCCACATTCCGCACCGACTGTGGGTGAACAAACCCATAAAGCCACAACTATTTAAAACGCCAATTAACATTTCCTTGGCTTATTGGTAACCTCTTTCCAGTTCTTCTAGGCTCAGATGTGGCTCGATTGTTACTCGTCTTGGCATTGCGATACGCTTTTATACTTCATCCTTTTTTGTCTGTCCTAAATAAACTTCTACGACGCGCTTGTCGTTTTGTACTTCTTCGATAGTGCCTTCACACAACACTGAACCTTCGTGCAAAACTGTGACTTTTCGGGCGATTTGTCGGACGAATTCCATGTCATGTTCGATGACTAAAATGGAATGATTTTGTGCTAGTGCTAAAAGTAGTTCCCCTATGTTGTAGGTTTCTTCGTCTGTTAATCCGGCAACAGGTTCGTCAACAAGTAACACATCGGGAGACTGCGCTACTAACATCCCTATTTCTAAGCGTTGCTTTTCTCCATGAGAAAGAGAACTCGCTTGTCTGTCTGCTTTATCAATTAAGCCTATGGTTTCTATTAACTCTGTAATATTCTTCTTTTCAGCAGTACTGGAACGTCCAAACAAAGTAGACAAGACATTTTTATTGCGGTTACTGCTAAGTTCTAAGTTCTCGCGGGGTGTTAGGTTGAGGTAGATTCGAGGAGTTTGGAATTTACGCCCAATTCCCCGTCTGGCAATTTGGTGTTCTGATAGAGAGTGCAGGCTTTTGCCTTTGAAAAGAACTCTTCCTTCGGTTGGTTTCACTTTACCTGTAATGACATCAAGAAATGTTGTTTTTCCCGCGCCATTGGGTCCAATGACAACCCGCAACTCACCTGCATCCATGCTGAAGTTGAGCTTGTTGAGTGCCTTAAAGCCGTCAAAACTAACTGTGAGGTTTCTAGTTTCTAAGATTTTGGCGTTCATGCGGCACCTCGGGGTTTTCTTCTAGGCTGGGATAAGTGGCAATTGGCTGACGGGGTTTGAGAAGCTGAATTCCTTGAGTGCGGAACCATCCCACTACGCCATCGGGAAGGACTGTGACGACTATCAAAAACAGTGCTCCTTGGAAAAATAGCCAAAATTCGGCAAATTGTTCGCTGAAAAAAGCACGGGCATAGTTGACTAATAAGGTTCCTAAGATGGCTCCGATTAAGGTGGCGCGTCCTCCTACAGCAACCCAAATCACCATTTCAATGGAAAAGGCAATGTCCATTGCTCTTGGTGAAACAGAAGCGCTTTGTAATGTATAAAATGCTCCTGCTATTCCCGCGATCGCACCTGAAACTGCAAACACTAACACTTTAAAATCTGTGGGATCGTAGCCGGAAAAACGCACCCGACTTTCGTCATCTCGAATGGCTATTAACAACCTTCCAAACCGCCCGCTTGTCAGCCAACGACAGAGTCCATAGGTTGCTGCGAGAAACAATACCGTGAGGCTGTAGAAAACAAATTGGGTTTTTGAATCGCTAACTGTTGCTCCAAATAAAGTCGTGAAATCGATTAACCCATTTGTACCGTTGAACAGCCCTTGTTGACCGTTAAAGAAGTTAAAAAATACTATCGTTGCGGCTTGAGTTAGTATAGAAAAATACACTCCGCGAATTCGGTTGCGGAATACCAAGTATCCCAGCAATCCTGCTAGTATTGCCGGAGCGATCGCAACAGCTATGACTGCAAAAGGGAACGAATAAAAAGGTGTCCAAAACCAGGGAAGCTCCGTCACCCCATAAAGCCCCATAAAATCAGGTAACTCCCCTGGCGGAACTTGCAATTTCAGATGCATGGCGATCGCATACCCACCCAAGCCAAAGAAAATCCCGTGTCCCAAACTGAGCAACCCAGTGTAACCCCAAATTAAATCAATCCCCAAAGCAACAATAGCTAGCGATAAAAACCTCCCCAACAAATTCAATCGAAACCCCGAAAGCATCATCGGTACAATCAAAATGAGGATGAGTGCGATCGCCACCACCACCCCCACCTCAATTAAGATGAACCTTCCTCCCTTGCTTCTCATAACTTGGCATCCTTGGTGGTTGTCCTAAACATCAACAGTACGACCTTTTTGTGGAAAAATTCCCCCTGGCTTCACCTGTAAAAACGCAATAATCAGCGCAAAAACCAACGCCTTTGCCATACTTGTTGTTGCAAAGAACGTCAACAAATCTGCCAATGGCTTAACAGGAGACAACAACGAAGCCAAAGTTCCAGAACCAATCAAGTAATTTACCGTGCCAATTCCCAACGCTGCCACAATACTACCGATTAGGTTGCCCACACCACCCACAACAACAACCATAAAAGTATCGATAATGTAGTTTTGTCCGGTATTTGGTCCCACAGAACCGAGTAAACTAATCGCACAACCAGCTACACCAGCCAATCCCGAACCCAGAGCAAAAGTGATTGCATCAACCTTTTGAGTTGGGATGCCCAAACAAGCACTCATACTGCGATTTTGCGTGACAGCGCGAATCCTTAATCCCCAATGAGAGCGTTGCAAAAATAGGTAAATTCCCGTTACACAAAGAATTGTTAAAGCAATAATAAATAATCTGGGATAAGGCAATTGCACACCACCTACAGATATTCCATCTTGCAACCAACTAGGAGCAGTGACATCTACATTTTGAGCACCAAACCAGGGTTGGGTAATTGCTAACTGATAAGTTTGGCTCAAAAACTGACCCGTTGCTATTGCCACCCCCACTGAGAGTAACAATATCACTGCTACAACCCAGTTGCGAATTCTGCCAAAGTCAATTCGCCTTTTTAAAATCCACAAACTACCAAAAAACAACAACAGAAACAGGGCGATGCCAATAACCAGCACCGAATTTACACTCCGGACAAACTGCTGCAAAATTAAACTCACGCCCCAAGTTGCCAGCAGAGTTTCTAGGGGACGCCCGTAGAGATATCGAATCACCCCCCGTTCTAGCAGCCATCCCACAGCAGCGGTTAGCAAAAAAGCGATAATCAGGGCAAAAAAGATATAACTTTCAAACCAGACTCCGCCCAGTTGTTTGCAAACATTTTGCACTACAAATGTTGTGTATGCTCCCAACATCATCAACTCGCCATGTGCCATGTTGATGACGCCCATGAGTCCAAATACAATGGCTAGCCCTAGCGCTGCAATTAATAATACAGCACCAATACTAATGCCATTAAATACGGCTTCCAGAAAACCTGCTAACACTTTTCCCTCCTTAATGGTTAGTAGTTGGGAGTTAGTGGTTGGTGATTGGTGGTTAGTGGAAATTTGTAACTACTAACTATTTAAACTTTTTTATACTTACCGCTTTTAGATTTTTGTAGGTAGGGCTACTTCTTACAAGAGCAAACGGTGGGCAGTGCCCACCCTACTTCTTACAAACCTATAGTCTTACAAGAGCAAACGGTGGCCAGTGCCCACCCTACTTCTTACAAACCCATAGTCTTACAAGAGCAAACTAACTACTAACTACTAACTACTAACAATCCTACGTCTCTATCTCTTACTTCATCCTTCATCCTTTATCCTTCATACTTTATACTTGCCGCCTTTTGTGGAGTCTGACCAATCACAAGAAAATCCTTTGGTTTCTTTCACAAATTGATTCCAAGGAATGGGTTCAACAGGAGTGGGAGTAGCATAGACAATATCAAACAAACCATCATCTCTTACTTGACCTATCCGCACAATCTTTGATAGGTGATGATTGGCATTCATGGTGACTTTGCCTTCAGGAGCGTCAAAAGTTTGACCGTATGCTGCTATACGTACCTTAGCTAAATCGGTCGTCCCTGCTTTTTCTACTGCTTGTTTCCACAAATAAACACCAGTGTAAGCTGCTTCCATTGGGTCATTTGTCACCCGTTCTGCACCGTATTCTTTCTTAAAAGCTTCAACAAATTTCTTGTTTGCAGGAGTGTCTACTGTTTGGAAGTAGTTCCATGCTGCGTAATGTCCTTTAAGATATTGCACACCAATTGCCTTTACTTCTTCTTCGGCAATACTTACAGACATGGAGGGATATTTATCTGCTGTTAATCCTGCTGCTTTTAATTGTTTGAAAAATGCGACATTGCTATCACCATTTAGCGTGTTGTAAATGACTCCACCATTTGGTAAGGCTTGCTTAATTTTGGTAATGATAGGTGTAACTTCTGTGTTACCCAGCGGTAAGTAATCTTCTCCAACTGTTTTACCACCAAGTGCTTCTAGTTGGGCTTTAATAATTGTGTTGGCTGTACGGGGAAAAACGTAGTCAGAGCCAACTAAGAAGAATTGTTTCCCCTTATTTTTTAGCAACCAATCAATAGATGGTTCGATTTGTTGATTGGGGGCAGCGCCAGTGTAAAATATATTTTTGGAACATTCTTGACCTTCATACTGCACTGGATACCAGAGCATATGGTCTTTACTTTCAAATACTGATTTGACATTTTTACGACTTGCAGAAGTCCAACAACCAAATACAACAAGAACTTTATCTTGAGCGATGAGTTTGGTAGCTTTCTCTCTAAAGGTATCCCAGTTAGAGGCACCATCCTCAATGAACATAAATTCTGGCCCAGTGTAGGTCGTATTGATGCAGCCTTTGGCGACAGGAATTTTGTTTGCTCTTGTCTGCCAATGGATGCTTATTAATTCAAGTATAAAATAATGCCTCACCTTGATAAGGTGGGGCTATTATGAAGCCCTACCCAATGTAGGGCTTTAAGATTGTAAAATTAAGAAGTCGAGGAAATAGGCAATTGAAATAAAGAGGTGCTAATGACTCACCCGGAACTGCGCCAAAAAATCGAACAACAACTAGCTCAATTGCCACCCGATCAACTCCCCCTAGTCAGCAACTTCCTGGATTCCCTGACTAACAAAAGTACTATTAGTCAACCTCCGCTTCGTCGGCTAGCTCCAATTAAACGAGGAAAGAAGGCGGGGGATCTGCTGAAATTTGGTGGAACCTGGGAAGGCAATGATTTGGAAGAGTGTCTTCGTTCTGTCTACGAAACCCGTTCTAAAGCCCAGTTTTGATTTTTGTTTTGATTGATGAAGAAACTGCTATTTTTTACAGTCAACTCAAAGCAGCAGTTTTTAATCAGTTTGCCCCTAAAGATAAAAGTAAACGTCGGAGTACAAGTGTTGGAGATTTGGGATTTGATGACCATGACCTCTGGATTGCGGCAACAGCAATTCAGCACAATCTCATCCTTGTTTCTGTTGACAGCGATTTTGTCCGAATTCAACAAGCACAATCTTTTCTGCTTGAATCTTGGCTATAAATCGCAGTAGTCCAATAACTTTCGCTTAGATAGAGGACTTGCGAAAACGTACTGAAGGATTGCGAGCGGCAGTGCCCACCCCAACATCTCTTAACCATCATAAACTGATGATTAAAAAATAATTATTTTCTTAGCGACCTTTGCGTCTTTAGGGTTTAAAAAGATTTTTTGAACCCTAAAGACGCAAAGGTAGGATATGGAAAATTCACATAGAACTAGCCTGGTTTTTAAGCCATCTAGAGAAAGCTAGCTGGGCATTGCTCACTTTTAGGTTTTACACAGGATTTCTGGTTTCGCAAAAGTATCATCCCAGTATTGAGTACAAAGTTCGGGTCGTTTCGGCGGGTTGGCAGTGTAAACAAAAAAGAGGGCTGACCTTTCTTCTGTCTTCAAAGTTCCATGATGCAAAACATTTTTGGTATCGACAAAAATGACGGTTCCTGCGGGTCCGAGGCACGATTTCCAGTTTTCTTTGGGAATAATTTCCTTCAACTGCTCGTTATTAATGCCTAAATAACCAGATTGCCAAAGCTTGTGATAAATTCGGTAATAACTCAAGCTCGATGGTGAGGTTAAAGGTAGGGGTACGTATTCAAAAGGACCGTGATGCTCTTCTACATCACTTAAATAAACAATTATCTTGATAATACGGCGATCTTCGGAGTCTTTGTGCCATAGAAGTGTCCCAAACTGATTTTTATTGGGAAGATCTTTGCGTAGATGTACCCCATGAAAGGTGATAGGAAGACCAATATAATTCTCTACAATTGAGAGTAGTTTTGGCTCTCTTCCCCAGTGAAAAAATTCTGGTAAATCTGTTACTGTATAAATTTGTGGTAATTTTTCAGCTTCATAATTGTTGTTTACCCTTGCCATTGTCGATAGGTAAGTCTGGGCTGCTTGGAGAAGATTGGCAGTAGAACTCAGTCCCAACTCTTTGAGAGATGTTACGTAAACGCCCTCTTTTTTAAGAGTATCAACAATTTTGCGATCGCTGCTTTCTAAAGCTGGCAGTTTTGGTGCGTGTTTAAAGAGATCTGCTCTATAGCTTAACTCAGATTTTAATTCAGAAATTTTGTTAGCAATGACGTTAAGCATGGAATAATTTTCTAGATAAATTTGAGTACTGTTGAGGATTTTTCCGGCTAATTATGCCTCATATTTTTGGAAATTTTGAGCGGAAACTTTTCGTGTTTCTGCCATATTGAATTCGTAAGTAGCGATGACATCAAAAACAGACGCAGCAACTAAAGTTAGGAAGGGAACAACCGTCTTTATGGTGAAAATTGGCCATCTTCTCAATGCGCCTAAGAAAACTTTTAAGTTAGCTTCTTGGAAGTTCTTCAAAACCATCCGCCTGCAAAATTTCTTAGAATAGCCGCTTTCTTCTAATTTCATCAAAACTTCCGTTATGTGTTTGTATTGCATTAATAGTGCTGATTTTTGCTCTTTCTGCCAATAACTTACACCAACAATACATTCTACATAAGTTTTTTGAGTGACAATAATTCTGCCACGAGCAGCACAATAACCTGCTAAGTATGCCAAAGATATCCAATTGCTTGCAGCATCTTCCCAATTTTGAAGAGCTTCTTGTACTAGGTCAGTCCGGTATATAGAAGCAGTTAGAAAAATGACTGCGCCTACACTTTTTGAAAAACAGTGCTCAAATATAGCTTTAGAGTCACCATAACCGTCTTCGCTATCAACATCAAACCAACGATTACCGATTATTGTTGGTGGATGCACGGGTTCACCAGTGACTTTGTTACGACCGGAAAAATTGAGAAATAATAGTGATAAATCCTCATGCTTTTTAATATTTTCAATAATATAAGATACTGCTTGTTCTTGAATGGGATCATCATCGCCAATTGCCCAAACATATTTTGTCGTTGCTGACTTTAAGCAATTTATAATATTTGGCATGACCCCAAGATTTTTTGGGTTTCGATTTTGTTTAAATGTGACATGAATGAGCTTTTTTTGCCACTTTTCAATGATTTCTTGAGTATTGTCAGTTGAACAATTATCTGAAACAAAAATTTCGCAATCAGATTCAAAACCTTTTATAGCTTGTGCAACCCATGCCAACTGCCGATCTAGTAATTCAGCACGGTTGTAAGTGGGGATAGCGATAGTAAGTAATTTCTTCATATTCCTCACAGTATTGACAGTCGGAAATAATTTATTTTGCATTTTCTACCCAAAGATAGATGCAAGTTGCTCTCTCCATTAAACAGAAAACAAAGGAGGCGTTCTGGCAACTGCAAGCTAATCTCTAGTTAGTCTTACCAGGAATTTTTACGTAAATTCTCAGTTGCTATATGTGAATTTACACTTTTTTTATAACAACCATATGTAAATTCTATGGCAAAAACGTGACAAACTTACTACATTTTTTCCGGTTGATTTTTCTCATTTATACAACCTTGTGAAACCATAACACCATGTTTTTTTAGTTAAATTTTTAATGTGGAGAGTTCTGGGTTAAGTAAAGTTTTTATAAACCTGTCTGTTTTCTATTTTTTAAGATTGTATGAGGATAGGAAACTCTACATAAGCTGTTATGCATTTAGCGTTACATACTAACTTCTGAGAATCATCCTTCATGGGTTGGCAACACAAAATAATTTGAACCAAAAATCTTCTGATGGTAGTGCAATATTTACATTAGCTGCTCTTGCACCACTCCCAAAACTGAGTTTGTTAGAATAGTTCTCAAGAGAGGGAATTTTGATTTTTCTTCAAAATCCTGATTCTTTAGATATTGTGAGAAATGGTGCAACATTTGATATTCATATATTTTAATGTATGTTAAAAATGTGATGAAACTAATAAGAAATCAATAGAGCTTAGTTAAACATTGTTACTGAGGTTGGGTAATGTCTCCAGATGTTTCCAACAGTCTGTCTTTCCATTGCCTTTCAGATAACGGTTTTGCTGCGATCTGAAGCGTATTGGGTTATAAATGTGAAAACTCAGAGTATCGAGAACAAATAGTGAGTAAGCTAAGCCTGCGAACGCGATTGCTGTTGTCCCACATTATTGTGATGCTAGTGGGGTTGAGTACCCTAGTCATAGTGGGCAGGTTCTTTGCGCCCCACTTGTTTGGATTTCATTTAAAGTCCTTAGAAGGACGAGGGTTTGACCTGGGTGAAACTCGCTACGAGCTGATTGAGGAGTTTGAGGCAGCTTGGACTCGGGGAGCTTGGTGTTCAATACTAGTGGGTGCAACTGTAGCAGGGGGTTTGAGTTACCTAGTAGCCAAGCGTATTGTACAACCTCTTTTGGAGATGGAGAAAATCACTCAGCAGTTTGCTCAGGGCGATTTGAAAGCACGCATCCCTAAGAGCGAATTTCCCGAGTTGAACCGTCTTGCCATCAGTTTTAACCGAATGGCATCAAACCTTGAAGGTGTGGAACTGCGCCGTCGAGAACTGATAGGAGACTTAACCCATGAGCTACGTACACCATTGACAATTTTGGAAGGTTATTTGGAGGGTCTAGCGGATGGTACAATCGAGCCTTCGCCAGAAGTATTTCAGAGATTAGCCAGAGAAACAACTCGCTTGCGTCGATTGGTTAGCGATACACAAGAACTTTCTAAGGTAGAAGCGGGAAATTTACCGATTAACACTCAACCCGTTAACCTATATCCACTCCTACTGTCCCTAATCGAACGGTTCTCCGAGCAATTACTGGAGGAAGGTCCGGTTTTGCGTCTGCAGTGCCCACCCAATTTTCCTCTGGTGTCTGCCGATCCAGAACGAGTTGAACAAATTCTGGTCAACCTACTGGGTAATGCGTTGCGCTATACTGCAAAGGGTTCAATCACGGTAAAAGTTTGGGTCGAACCTCCTAAGCTCTGGATTGCGGTTGTTGATACAGGTCATGGCATTAAAAAGGAGGATTTACCCTTTGTCTTTGACCGATTTTGGCGATCGGAACGTTCCCGTGCCCGCAGCCCTGGGGGTACTGGAATTGGTTTAGCTATCTCGCGTCATCTTGTTGAGTTACAGGGAGGCGAGATCCAAGTAGAAAGTGAGATAGACAAGGGAAGTACATTTCGATTTTCGCTGCCGTTGGTTTAAGAGCAAAAGTTTTGCCTGTGGGTAGGTTAACCTTGCTGTATAACTCAGGATAACGTGATATATAGAGTTACATCAATGGCAAAGCTATGGGGATTAAGTGAGATTGAAGTCAAAGCTCGACAAACCACCGGGCAAAGCAACAATGTCAAACTTCCTACTAGTCGTTCCTACGCTCAGATTTTAAGTGAAAACCTCTTTACCTTTGTTAACGCAGTTTTCTTTATTATCAGTAGTGTATTTTTGCTACTGCGGCGTCCTAGCGATGCCGTTTTTGTAGCAGTAGTCATCTTCAGTGGTGTTATTATTAGTATTTACCAAGAAATTTGGGCAAAACGGAAGCTAGACAAGATTGCACTGCTGACCCGACCTCACGCGATCGTTATCCGTGATGGTCAAGAGCAAACAATCCGTCCTGAGGAGATTGTTTTGGGAGATATTCTCCTACTCCGTCCGGGTGAGCAAATCTTAGTAGATGGAAAGGTCATAGGTGAAGGACGAATTGAAGTCGATGAGTCGCTTTTAACAGGGGAATCCAATTTGATTTCCAAAGTTGTCGGACAGCCCGTTTACTCGGGTAGTTTTTGTGTCAGTGGCAGTGCTTGCTATGAGGCAGAAAAAGTCGGTACTGAAACAACTGCTTATAAAATTACCATTGGAGCACGAACTTTTCGCCAAGTTTATACACCCCTGCAAATGGAAATTAATTTGGTGATTCGGGTTCTATTGCTACTAGCTTCCTTTCTATGGCTTTTAATTAGCATCAGTTTTATTAGCCGATCCCAACCATTGAATGAACTGGTTCAGAGAGCTGCAGTCATCGCCGGGTTAATTCCTGCAGGGCTTCTCATTGCAATTACACTTGCCTATGGAATGGGTGCGGTGCGGATGTTGGGACAAAATGTCTTGATTCAACAAACCAATGCTGTCGAGTCATTAAGTCATGTTGATGTGCTTTGCCTAGATAAAACTGGAACCCTAACCAGCAACCAGCTCAACTTACAGGCAGTATATCCCATCGCAATACCCGAAGCAAAATTGCGTAATTTATTAGGGGATTACGCTGCTACTGTCTCAACAAGTAACCGTACCAGTGAAGCAATCCTTGCTGCTTGTTCTGGCTACAGGACACCTACTGTCTTGGAAATTCCTTTCTCCTCTGCTCGTAAGTGGAGTGCAATCGCATTCGACGATCGCGCCAAACCAGGGACTTATGTTCTCGGTGCTCCAGAAATCCTATTAGCTAATATATCTTTAGATGGAGATGCAAGTAACTATCTTCAGCAGGAAGTTCAGAAGGGTTTGCGGGTTGTTCTGTTTGCCCATAGCCCGGAGTTGATTCCCGTTGAAGATGGATTTTCTGCCAAGCTACCCTCTGGTTTGGTTCCTATCGGAATTCTTAGTTTCAGTGATGTGTTGCGTCCTGCAGCCTATGAAACGTTACAAGGTTTTGCGAAGGCAGGAATTTCACTCAAAATTATCTCTGGTGATAACCCCGAAACCGTTGTATCGTTAGCAAAACAGGCAGGGTTCGCTGATGAAATTAAAATGATATCGGGTATAGATCTCGAAGGGTTGAGTGCTGTCAATTTTACCCAAGCAGCTCAAAAACATAATGTGTTTGGGCGCATCACGCCAGAACAGAAAGCTAAACTCGTCAAGTCACTTCGGGATGCGGGACATTATGTGGCAATGACTGGGGATGGGGTTAATGATGTTTTGGCACTGAAACAAGCAAATTTAGGCATTGCGATGGAAAGCGGCAGTCAAGCAACACGAGGTGTTGCTGATATTGTATTGCTCAATGATTCCTTTGAAGCATTACCCCATGCTTTTTTGGAAGGGCAATGTATTCGGAACGGAATCAGGGATGTATTGAAGCTGTTTATGGTGCGCTTGTCTTGTGTGACATTGTTAATTTTTGCAACGGCGCTTGCTACGGACAGTTTCCCACTTATGAACAGACATAGCGCGATTGTCACTCTCATTGGTGTTGGGTTTCCTACTACGTTTATTCCCCTGTGGGCAAAACCAGGAGAACAACCCAGGCAGAGCATAATTCGTTCTATGTTGCACTTTGTCATACCTGCCACCCTAACCATCACTGTAGTTTCTCTACTCGTCTACCTCTTCTATCTTATTAGTGCGATTCTGGATATTCCTCCCAATGTTGAAGTTGCCCAAATGGACTTTGGTCTTCCTCGTACAGCATTGGTTACCATTCTAGTATTTTGCCAACTGCTTTTAATCCCGTTTTTGAAGCCCCCAACCTCGGCTTGGGTGGGAGGTGAACCACTTAGCGGTGATTGGCGTTACTCCATCGTGGCAGCAGTTTCATTAGTTGTATATTTGCTGATTTTATTTGTACAACCTCTGCGTGAATTTTTTGAGCTATCGTCGTTAGGAATTGTTAATTGTTTATTTTTGGGTTTAATTGCTTTGGAGTGGTGTTTGATTGTGCGTTTAATGTGGCGTACAAGATTTTTAGACCGCTTTCTTGGTGTGGATTTGAGTTAGTAAATTACCCAGCCATAACCACTTTATTTTTACCGACCTACTTAACTGTTGACCATCAAAAGTCTCTATCTATGAGAGAATCTTCACCAACTAAAATTACACAATACAGAGTGACTGTCGGGGAAGTTATTGCTGTGATTGTAGGTGTGCTTTGGATCGCATCACTCGGAGCGATTGGGCTTGCGATTAAGTTCATGAAAAATACATTTAATCCTTACAGAGCAGAGGCGATCGCACACCACATCATGGACTATACCATTCCTGGTAATCCCCGAGGTATGCTTGGAGTAAATACTGCAGGTCTAAAATTTGCACTTATTGCCAGTGGTAAAAGTGCCATTCCAGATACCTGGCTTTTGGTTGCCAAAGTTCCAGTAAATCAACAAAGAGATCGAAGCCAGATAGAGGAAATTTTGGATAATATCTTAACGTCGCAGATGGCAGAAGAGGTAAATATCGTTGCTTCCCGAGTCGAAGACAGGAATTTTTGTCATTTCAACACTCCCGTGACAATTCAAGAATCACAACTGATAATCCCCGAGACTCCTCAACCTGAGGTTGCACTTACTTATAAAGCTAGTACAAATTTAGGTGATAGAAAATATATACTTATTCTAAGTACTGTAGGTGAGAATACAACACAAAAAGCTGATAATATCTTTAACTCTCTTAAGTGCAAGTAGTAGGGGCGTCCTTTGTCATCAGTTCTCCGTTATTTGTATGACAAATGATTCAGGAGAAAGAACAAAAGACGGTTATCATAACAAGAAATTAATGTAGATGACTTTGAATAATATCATCAATCATCGCTTCTACATCCATGTCATAGAGATCGGACTCTGTCAGATAAAAACGTGCGTAGCGTTCATCCACATCCAAGGCTTCATCCAACCAACCCTTAAAACCACGCGCCCTTTTGTCTATCTCCATCAAAACTTCTAATTCATGGGGGCTTAAGTTGAAAATAATTTCCAACTCATCTAGATAATTTCTGTACTCCCCTACAGGACGAAACTCGAACTCTTGCACAAAGGGATATGTCCCACCAAAATGATGAGTGTACTCGCAATCGACCTTATGCAAGTGAAAGCCCAACTTCTCCACTGCTTCCAGTACTCTATGCATTAAAGGGTGTGGTTTAACTTCCAAAGCATCTTTGTCTTTGGGATTGACAGCAGTTTTAATGTCTAATCCCGTTCTGACGTAAGCAGGAGTACCGCCAAGAGTCAGTGGCATTTCATAGGGAAGTTGGAATGAAAACGGCACAACTATTTCCTCTTTTGGCTGAATGGTAAATCGCTCCGTTAAGCGATAGTTCACCATCACGCATTCTTCATAGTAAGTCGAGTCATCTGTTTCGCGCTTGTATTCAGTGGCTAATTTTAAGTAGATATCATCAATATTCTGCGCGACATCTCCGCCAACAATCTGGACTTCTCCCTCCAGTACTTCACCGGGAACAACAGAATCATTGAACAACCGTGTATCAACTTTTGCTGCCCCAATCCCTACACTTGCTAAAAATTTCTTGAACATATCCAGGCAATTAGTAAGAAAAATTATGAATTATAGAATTATGAATTCTATTTACAAAACTTATAGCACACGATTCAAAAGCTACAATTCATCCATGTGAAAATACGCCATTTAGTCTAACCGACTCACCTATAAACTGTCTGTAATTGTTAAGTACTAAGTCATGAAATCATTGTAAAGTTTTCATAAACTCCCATCCAAAATGAAAAAGCTCCTGCTTTTACACAGAAGCTTTGACGATTTGATTATCAGTGATGAAAGAAACTTATTAGTCGAGATCCTTCATAGACAATGCAGGCTCGTTCCGACGGTCAATACCCTTCTCGAAACCACCAGCAGCAGCGCGAGCGCGACCGGCGTGCCATAGGTGACCGATCAAGAAGAAGAAGCCCAATACGAAGTGAGAAGTCGCCAACCAAGCACGAGGAGATACGTAGTTGAAGGAGTTAATCTCCGTAGCCACACCACCTACAGAGTTCAAAGAACCCAGAGGAGCGTGAGTCATGTACTCAGCAGCACGGCGAGCTTGCCAGGGCTGAATATCGTTCTTGACCTTGTCCAAATCAAGACCGTTTGGTCCGCGTAGGGGCTCAAGCCAAGGACCACGGAAATCCCAGAAGCGCATGGTTTCACCACCGAAGATGATTTCACCAGTAGGAGAGTTCTTGATTGGGAAGAGGAACAATCAAAAAACGTTCTGTATGTCTTGAGAGCCTGTCTATAATTGCCTGATTATTCGTTACAGCAATAATATCTGTGAATGTCCCGCCGCGATCGGCAAATACTTTTAACATTTATCAACTTCCTTAATGGTATAGAAGTAGAGTAACAACAGGATTAGAAGTTTTCTACTTCATGTGTGGAAAATTTTAACAACGGGTGTGGATAGTTTATATTTTCCATTGCCATTTTTGTTGTTCTTCATTCCATTTTACGGTTACTATTTCTGTGGGAGGATTGACGCGATCGCCATTGCTATCAAATTGAATAAATCCAGTCACTCCCTTTACCCGTTTTCTCTTGTCTTTAAAATATTGATTCATATGTGTAAGTAAAGCTTCGCTAGTTTGACTTTGATATTCTTCTATAACTTTTAAAATGATTAACACTGAATCAAAAGCTGTTGCACTGCGCCATGTTAAGTTTTCTGTTCCCCATAATTGAGCCCCTATTTGACAAAAACTTCGTGCTAGAAAATTAGAACTTTCACACCCATTTTCTTGACTCTGCCAATGCCAAGGAATACAAGCTATAATTTGACGCTTATTTTGATTTATGGTATTATAGGGATTTTGCTCGTGAATCCAATGTAAAACATTATCATGATAAAAAGTAGCTGAGCCTGCTATTAAACAGTTGTTGAGATTTAATCTGCTAATTAGCCCAGCATTATCAAGGGAATTCGGTTCAATACCACCGTCTGGAATTACAATAATAATATCAACATCATGTTTCTTAATACTTTCTATATATTTTTGCAGTTTATAATAATTTTCACTAATATAATTACATTCAGGTAGAAAAACAAATTTATCTTGAAATTGTTCTAGATATTTTTTAATACTATTTCTGTAGGAAATACTGTAACTGCTATTTTGATTGAATACAATCGCTACTTTTTTTGGAGTTTGGCAAGAAAATTTTACTATCAAATAATCAGCCATTTTTTTAGCATTAATATCGTCGGAAGTTGTTAATCTAAAAAAAGATAAGCTTTCACCTACAGATAAATTAGAAAGGTCATTAGATGTACTACTAGAATTAACTAAAGTTAATCCTTTTTGGCTATAGAAGTGCAATGCATTTTTGGTCATTTCGCTTGAATAATGACCAAGAATAGCGATCGGATTTAATTGTGGTGCTAAGTCAGCCAACTTCTCTGCTGTCTGGTTATAGGGTGTATATAAATTATTAGGGTCATTAACAACAAGAATTTGTAAAGCTATGTGACTGTGTATTAAAGTCAAGTAGGTCTTGGGTCTGATATCATCTAAATTTATCTCTGTACCTAAAGAAATTTTGTCAAAGCTTGACAGATTAACTTGTAATTGTATTTGAGCAATTCCTCGTAGAATTTCAGCAGCAACATAACCTTGATTGTGATGAAATGGCACAACTACTGCTAGAGTATAAATTTTAATATCTTGTTCTTTAAAAAGAGATTTTTTATATTCAATCAAGCAGTTATTAATATAAATTAACACTTCTGGATTGCCAATTCTATAAATACTGCATTCCTTATTCCAAGCAATTAAAAAACACTTAAAAGCTTGATAGTACAGCCCTTTTTGATAGAATTTTGTTCCTTCAATCTGACATTTAACAATTTCTTGATTGGGTGGATAAAGAAAAATTTGTCTCCCAAAACTTCCTTGAAAATTATCACTATTTAATTGAGGAGCAGGATTTAACCTGTAACCTTCCTGTGGATTGAGTAAAAAATTTATAATTTTTACCCAATTGCCTGCTATTTCCTCTTGTCCAAGGCACATTATATCTGCTATTCTCGGATAAATATTATTCGTCAGTCTGTCCCTAATTTTTTGGTCAGATAATTCAGCTATATTAGCTATTTGTTGTCGGGAGAATCCCAACAAAGAGTGACAAATAATGAGTCGATCTAATTCACTAAGTTTCTTTTTATTGACAGAATTATTTAAATTCTGTAAGAAAAGTTCAATATTAATAGCTAGCTTTTCTATAACCTGCTGACAACTTTGACACATATTCAGATATCATCGTTTATCTTCAAAATGATAGTCTGATTTTCAGGTTAGGTTATCCTATTGGTGTAGAAAAATTTTCTACAGATGTTGCTACAAGCTCTATGTTTGGGTTGTCCGCAAACCGATAGTAGTAAACCTGGGGTGGGCAGTGCCCTGAATCCAACATTGAACCCTTATTGTTGGGTTTCGTTCCTCAACCCAACCTACCTCTATACCGCACTTGATGTAAGATTACCGAGCTTCGTTTCCTCTTTCTTTGTGTCCTTAGCGTCTTTGCGGTTCATTTAAATAGATCATCTTCTAGCAGGAAAGGAGACGTAGGGTGGGCACTGCCCACTAATAGCCAACGTGCGACATAGCTCTACCTACAAAAATTTGTCATTTTAGTAGCCAGTAGCACCTGGTTAAGGAGTTGCAGCAACTGTCCCTACCTTCAGTTTCCACGAAAAGTGGGGTGGGCAGTGCCGCACAGTAGCCAAAGGAGGGCAATGCCCACCCTACAACAATTTGTCATTTTAGTAGCTCACTATGCCGCACGTTGGTTGCTGGTGGGCAGTGCCCACCCTACAAAAATCGTTAATTTTAGAGAGAAAAGAGGTAAAGCTTTATCTTGAATACCCTATACGCCGCAAACATTTTTTGAATTAGTATTATTTAATTTCCGGGCTGAATAGAAAATTCAATGAATTTGAAGATGTTGATTTGAATTAAAATCTTCAGAGTTTCAAGTTGTAGAACTTTTACTCAGTACAAGCCATTAAACAGACAGAATGGCTTGAGCTAAACTTCTCATATGTTATATTCGATAGTTTATGAAACTAAAACGCCGTCAATTTTTATTCTTTGGTAGTCTGGGCACTATTGGTGTAGGTCTTCTGGGTCTGTTAAGCCGTCAAGCTGGAAAAAGTACTTATACAGCTGCTGTGGCAAATACAGTCGTAGCTGCTAACCCAGTCAAAAAAGATTGGATAATGCGTTTTGTCTCTGTTGCAGATACAGGGACGGGAGATAGAGGTCAGTATGCTGTGGCTAAGGCAATGACTACCTATTATAACCAAAACCCATATGATTTAGTTCTGCTAGCAGGAGATAACATATATACCAACGGTGAAATAGAAAAAATTAATGAAGTTTTTGAGCGTCCCTATGCATCTTTGCTCAAGCAAGGTGTGAAGTTTCAAGCTGTTTTGGGAAATCACGATATTCGCAGTGATAATGGCTATCCCCAAATGAAATATGTTAACTTTAATATGTTAGGGCGCTTCTACACATTTCGTCGCGATCGCATACAATTTTTTGCCTTAGACACTAACTCCAATGCTGATTGGGAAAATCAGCTAATATGGTTAGAGAAAGAATTAAGCCGCTCTAATGCGCCTTGGAAAATTGTATACGGTCACCATCCGGTTTATGCATCGGGTGTTTATGGCAGCGATTCAAACTTTATTAAAATCTTTACCCCACTGTTTCAAAAATACGGCGTTCAACTTTATATCAACGGTCACGAACATCATTACGAGCGCACTCGTCCTATAAATGGAACAACTTATTTAATCTGTGGTGGTGGTGCGGGAACGCGACCCGTAGGACGTTCGGAATGGACGGAACATTCTGCCCAGAAGTTGAGTTTTGCTGCCTACGAAGTTTATACAGATAGAATAGAAATAAGTGGTATCGGCACCGATAACCGCATTTTTGATAAAGGTATTATTCCACTTAAATCAATTTAATTCTTATGAAAGTCAAGCATCTAAAAATGACCTCTTTCCGTGGAATCCACGATCTAACGTTGGATTTCTGTGAAACGGGTTCAACTGTACTTATCGGTGTCAATGGTGTTGGAAAATCCAGTATCCTTGATTGTCTCGCTATTCTCTTGTCTCAATTCACAGGAAGGATTCAAGATTCTCTAGAATTTATTCGTTCTCTCAGCGAAGAAGACATCACCAATGGCAGCGAACAAACACAGATTGAAGTCACAATTTCCCTAGAAGAAGGGCAGGATTTAACATGGTCTTTGAGTGAAATCAAAACACAAGACCAATCTCCTGAAAGTTCAGCAGCAAGGCGATTGGAAGAAATCAAAGCTTTATTGGATAAAAGAGAACAACCCTCAGGACGACGTCCGGGACAGAAAAGCCTAAAACTTGCGCTGGAATCGCTATTAGAAGAGTTTAATCAAATAGAAGGAGACGAGACAAGCGAAGACTCTTTAAAAGATTTAGAAAAAGCAGCTAACGAAATCAGAAATCAGTTGGCAACAAACGACAATACCAACATACCTTTGGCAATTTATTACCCGGTCAATCGTGCTGTTCTTGATATGCCCTTGGAGATTGCTGAGGAATTTACCTTTCAGCAAAAAAATGCTTACGACCAAGCCCTAACTGGTGGAAGAATTGACTTCAAAGGCTTCTTTGAATGGTTCAGAAATCGAGAAGACTTGGAAAATGAATTGCGACGGGATAATCCCAACCACCGAGACAAACAGTTAGAAGCAGTTAGAAGTGCAGTTTCCTCAATGCAACCAGATTTTTCTGACTTGCGCGTTGAGCGATTGCCTCAAAGAATGACTGTCAAAAAACAAGGACGGGAATTCATCGTCAATCAATTATCTGATGGCGAAAAATGCTTACTAGCATTAGTAGGAGATTTAGGAAGGCGTTTGGCAATTGCCAACCCAAGTTTAGAAAATCCCCTACACGGAAACGGTGTTGTTTTAATAGATGAAATTGAACTCCACCTACACCCAAAATGGCAACGGGAAATTATTCCTGCTTTAAACAGAACATTCCCCAATTGTCAATTTATTGTCACTACCCACTCGCCACAAGTTATCAGCCATGTTCAAGCTGATAACATCTTTGTTTTAGAAGCAAGACCTGATGGTATCGTTGCCCAACAACCCGAAAGTTCTTTTGGCAGGGATAGCAACACTATTCTAGAAGACATTATGGGTGTATCTGAAAGACCCCAACAAATTAAAGACAGTCTGGTGCATCTTTTTAGATTAATCGACCAAGGGAATCTCGACAGTGCCAAACAGTTACGCCAAAACTTGGCAGACGAAATTGGAGAAGACGATCCGGAGTTTGTACGAGCAGATGTACTTATCCGACGCAAGGAAGTTCTAAACAGATGAAACACATTCAAAAAAGCAGAGAACCAGATAGCTTAACGAAATGGAAACAGAAGCTTGGGAGTAGAATACCTGACTGGAAATCTTTCTCTAAAGGTGTGAAAGATGATGTGTATTACTCCCTTCTTCAAGAGCAAGGTTATATTTGTTGCTACTGTGGAAGACCGATTTCTAGAAAGGAATGCCATATAGAACATTTTAGACCCAAAAGCGTCTACAAACATCTCACCTTTGAGTACACAAATCTCATAGCTTCGTGCCAAGGGGAAGATGAAGATAGACCCCGCGTACCAGTCCATTGCGGACACAAAAAACAAGCCTGGTTTGACGAGGAACTGATGATTTCTCCCTTAGATCCAAATTGTACTGATTATTTTAAGTACTCTGGATTTGGAGAAATTCTCCCAACAGATAACCCAGGTAAGCAAGCAGCTGCAAAAACAACCATTCAAAAACTGGCACTTGATATTAATAAGTTAAGGAAGTTGAGGCGTGCAGCTATTGATGCAGTATTGTTAGCTACCGATGGTTTAACGGGTGCAGAAATACAGTTACTTGCTCAAGCCTATGAAAAACGAGATTCAAACGGACGATACACGCCTTTTTCTGCGGCGATCGCTTATACACTCAAGCAGTATTTTTAACGTTTGATTCAGTAGAAATGTTGTAGTACGGGCGTCCCCGCCCGTCCTGTACAAATGGGGGGCTGCAATACACCTTGGAGGGCTCTCAACCGTATGCCTGTCGGCAAGCTACGCTAACGCCCCTACATCGTCACAATGTAATTGTAGGGTGGGCACTGCCCACCGCTTACTATCCCCTGCAATACACCTTGGAGGGCTCTCAACCGTATGCCTGTCGGCAAGCTACGCTAACGCCCCTACATTGTGTCGATCTGCCCAGAGGGCAGGAGCGAAGCTATCGCGCTGTATGTGATTCAAGTGAGAAGCGCTATATCCCTTGCAAAAGCACTGGAGGCAAAGTTTGGCAATACTCAAGTCAGGGCAGAAAAAGTTTGAGTAGCTTCTAGCGATCTGTCTCCGAGTACTTCAGGTTTCGTCGGCTGTTCTGTTAAAGTATCAGCCAGATGTTGTGCCAGCCCAACCATTGTCATAGTAGGATTCCATGATGCACCGGTAGGCCAGAGAGAAGCACCCGTAATATACACGTTTTCCACTCCCTTAGGTCGATAATCTAGCCCTACAACAGCATCATCATCATCCCCAATCCACATTGTGGAACCTTCATGAACCAGTCCCGGTACTCTAATTTGTTCTAGGGGCGGACGACTTGGTGACCAATTCCCCGAACCGTCAGACTCAGAATGCCAGTATTCCACTCGACTCTCTCCCTTTGGCGAGAAAACTCTCTCCAGGGCTTGAAACGCGGCTTCATCCATTGTGTTCCAAACAGAAAAATCGTTCGCATTTTCAATGACTTGCAGCATCACGTTAGTGGTGGGGTCGCCGTCATCGGTTTTACGAAACCAATTGTTCTTATTTCGATAGTCCAGTTCGCCTAAAACCGCACAAACAAACAGTACATAATCTTTCGACGTACACATTTGCTCGGGCGTGGCGGTGGCGACAACATCTGGCATATGACGAGCTGCCGTCTCGGCATTTTCCTCCGGGTTTTTATCAGAAAGCACTGTGAGCTGGATGTGATACTGCCCCTGAGTTGTTTTGTCTACACCCGCCATGTAAATTGCACCCAGTTCAAGCTCGGCAATCTCTGTATGAAAGTCATAATCCTCACGAGGAACACGAGCCACAATCGCACTGATAAAGTGGGCTGTGAATCGCTCTCCTGCATTCTTAACCTGTGGAAACGAATTTAGGATAAGAGTTGTTGGAGGAAGGGTGCCCATTGCCAATATAACTTTGCTGTCACCTATGTTAACCACACCTTGGGTTGTTTCCAAAGCAGTGGCTTTCCCACCTTGTTGCAAAATTTTACTGACAGTACAATTCGTCATGATTTTTAAAGGAGCCCCCTCCCCTTTTTTAGCCCGCTTTCTTTGTTTGTCGATAAGCACTAGAAGTGGACCTGGCGTTGAAAACTTATCAAAGTCCACTCCATGAAGCCGTGGTGAGCCCACTGCAAGCGGCGCGGGAATAGCTCGTGTAGCTGAATCTATTTTGCCCAACTGTTCTTGCAAGCGCTGTGTTAATTTCTCCTGTAAGATTCCGAAGATGGGACGTTTTTCAGATGGCGGTGCAGTCCTGTCTTTATCTATTTCACTAGCGGAAACTACGTTGAGTAATTTCTCCGCGTGCTCGAAATAGTTGTTTGCCACATTAATGACTTGTTCTGGCCAACCCTGCATCTCCTCACGAGTTGGTCTCGGACACCAAGCACTCCACAGAGTTGACCGACCACCAAAGAAGGGAACCATCCCATGTTGCCATTTAATGAAGCAACCACTGATGGTCTTGGAAGAAAGAGTCCAGGGAAAAGTTTCTGACAGACCACCAAGGGTTTGCTGGTAAGGAAGTGGAAGGTTTTGGAAATGTTCTGGAAGAAAGAAAGGTCCGCGCTCAAGAATGAGTATACGAGCGTTAGGGTTTTTGTCTAAAATCCTATCAACAAAACCGAGGGCACAAAATCCGGTACCAATAACAATATAGTCAAACCGCTCTTCCTCACGCACGTGTTTCCATTCGCTGCGAGAGATAAAGAAAACATGATTCATCACCTCATGCCCGGTTGGGTTTTGGGGACCAGGCGTAGGGTATCCGTAATTAAAATTAGGTGCCGATGATGCAGTTTTCATGACCTACCTCCGCAAGTTATTATGAACGAATGAAAATAAATTAAAAGATTGATGTTGAAGCCTATCAACACAAAAAAACATAGTTCAAACTCACATAGTTACAGTAGATTTGCACGTCCTTCAGTGATACACTAAGGAGTGCTTGCATACTAACTGCCGCAAAATATTCAGATCGTATTATCAACTTATACTTACATAGTTACGCAAGCCACGCTCAGTATTTAGCATTTTTATTACAAATCTAAATTTGTAATACTTTTATCAAAATATGTATTTTTTTATTAATTTTTTATTAATTTTTCTTATGTTGAATAATTTATTAAATGACACTCTGGAGTACATTTTTCCAAGTGTGCGGATCGCACTGCTGACAAACAGAGCACTCGCCCAACGCTTCGCGATCGCAAAGTTAATCCTATCAAAGTTATCCTTCACACTTCACCCTTCATCCTTCATCCTTTACTTAATGACCCCATTCCAAAGTAATCTCTAGATTGGCATTACTTGCTCCCTTTACCACTAATGCGGTCAGTTTGCCAGATTCAACAGCAATATCTACGCCAAATTTTACCCTAGCCCTATCTGGCTTAACCTTGTGCAGTGATTCTACAATTTCCTTAGTTAGGGATTCAATAGTGGTTGTAACTTCCTCAAAAGGTCTCGATTGAAAGTTGATTTTGCGATCGCCTATCTGTGTAGCTTCAACTCGAACACTTGTACCATCAGAAAGTTCTACCGTAATAATTTTGGTTTGGAGTTCCATTTTGGCTGAAGTGGATTATTGTGCTGTTATAGCATTAGCAACGTGAATCTGGCTATCGTGAAGTTTCTAGAAGGGAGCCCTAGAGAAAATAAAGTAGTAGCAAATTTCTCTACTGTGTCCTCGTGTCTCCTTATCCTCCTCCAACGTTCATGGCTGCTAAAAAAGCCTTTTGACTTACATCTTTGTACACCGTATCTAGATACTTCATAACCACATCAGCAGCCGTCAAACTTGCTGTTGTTTCCTCTTCTTTTGCTAGAGGGATTGGTCCTAACGCATCTAAAACTGTTTCGCTGCTTGATGGCGCAATCACAACTAAGGAAGATTCAAGCGGCTCATTGTATTGCCAAAAAGAATTCAGTTTGGCAGAGACTTGTTCTGTATAAACAGATTCTTGAACCTCAGATATTCTTGGAGATTCAGCAGCCTCAGTCCCTACATTATTATTGCTAGCATTTCTTAACTGACGTAAATCGCTAATAATCTCCTCTTTAGTACGTCCTCTTAACTGGAAAAGAACAAACGGATCTTCACTAAAGCGATCGCCTAACTGATAGTAAATAGCAGCAACGTGTTTGCAAGGATTTGCCTTATCAGGACAAGAGCATTTACTGTGGACATCAGATAAGGTGAAAGGAAACAGAGAAAGACCATTAGCCGTAAAAACATCTTCTATATTTTGTGGCATTTCTCCTGCCAAAAGCTTTGCTGGAAAAATAGCCTTTTGAGACATAGTCTCAATCACATAACCCCACTGTTCGTGACTAAACGGGTCAAGGGAAAGAGAAACTTTATAGGGTTCTGGTTCACTACCTTGTACCCGTTCAGAACCTCTTGGTGTTCCGTTTTGCCAATGCGATTTTTGAACCACTGTGGAATCGTCGGTTTGTTGACCACGTTCAGATTACTGTTGCAGAAACAGTAGGGGTAGAAGATCGGGCTGGCTACTATGAAAGTTCCGGTGCATTGCGGGATATGTTGCAAAATCACCTCATGCAACTCTTCTGCTTAACAGCGATCGAACCACCTAACGCTTTGGATGCAGATAGCCTTCGTACAGAGAAGGTAAAAGTTCTCCAGGCGACTCGTTTAGCTGATGTTCAAAACTTGCACCGTTCCGCAGTGCGCGGTCAGTACAGCGCTGGATGGATGAAGGGTAAACAAGTGCCAGGGTATCATGAAGAACCAGGGGTTAATCCTGAGTCTACAACACCTACTTACGTAGCTGTCAAGTTCATGGTTGATAACTGGCGCTGGCAAGGAGTTCCATTCTACCTGCGGACTGGTAAGCGGATGCCGAAAAAAGTCAGTGAGATTTCAATTCACTTCCGTGAAGTTCCCTCCCGGATGTTTCCATCTGCCGCCCAACAAATGGGCAGCAACATCTTAGCAATGCGGATTCAGCCCAACGAAGGCATTTCACTGCGTTTTGAGGTCAAAATGCCTGGGGCAGAATTCCGTACCCGTTCCGTTGATATGGATTTTACTTACGGTTCCTTCGGTATCGAAGCCACTTCTGATGCTTACGATCGCTTGCTGCTCGATTGTATGATGGGTGACCAATCATTATTTACACGGGCAGATGAAGTGGAAGCTGCTTGGCAGGTAGTAACACCAATACTTTCCGTATGGGATGCACCCGCAGATCCAGCAACAGTTCCCCGGTATGAAGCTGGTACTTGGGAACCAGCCGAAGCGGAACTGTTGATCAACCAAGATGGTCGTCGCTGGCGCAGACTTTAGAAAACAGTCATTAGTCATTTGTCCTTAGTCAATAGTAATTAGGTACTAAGAACAAATGACAAAGGACAAACGACAAAGGACAAACAACACAACTCAAAATCACTATGACTTCCCAAGCTCCTACAATCTTTTCACTCCAAGCCCCCAAAGATGTTTCGCTAACAGAAATTGAAGCGGAACTCAATCAAATTTGGCAAAGTTATGGTATAGCCGGTGAGGAAGGCACGCTTCCCGCAGCTACAAGGGCAACCACATTTACTTTGGTAGTGTACGAACCAGAAGAAACTCAGCTGTTATTAGCTACACTGGGCTATTACCAAGGTCCTATCGACGGTATTTTTGGACCTCAGATGCAATCAGCATTGAGGGAAGTGCAAAAACAGCACGGGCTGGCAGAGACTGGAACATCTACAGATGAAACCGTCGCCGTATTGCGGCAAGAACTTGCCAAACGCCATAGCAATGGTGCAGCTGGTGATGGTAGTGGTAACAAAGCTTCCTCTGGTCTGAATTCCTCCAGTCCCACCATTGCAGATGAAATAGCGATCCGCAACCCTTGCCGTATTATTAACTTGTCTCCGGTAGCAGGTGAAGACGTGGGGGTCAAAGCTCAAGTTTCTGCCTATTGCCCTATCCAAAAGCAGTCTTCAAGTACTCTTGTCTGCTGTGAGTACATCACTCTCACTGGAACTGCTGCTGCGCTAGAACGAATAGGCGGGATGATTCCAGCATTGTTAATTGGTGGTTTGCCCAAGTTTCTTTGGTGGAAGGGAACACCAGACCTGAACAATAGCTTATTTAAGCGACTGTCGGCTGTATGTAACAACGTTATTGTAGATTCCTGTTACTTTAACGAAACAGAGAATGATTTGCTCAACTTGCAAGAGTTGGTAGAAAATGGTGTACCTCTGGCTGACCTTAACTGGCGTCGTCTCTCAGGTTGGCAGGAGTTAACAGCAGAAGCCTACGATCCTCCCCAACGTCGTGCTGCTTTGCCAGAAGTCGATAGAGTTAATATTGATTACGAAAAAGGCAGCTCCGTACAAGCGCTGATGTTTTTAGGATGGTTGGCAAGCAGGTTGCAATGGCGTCCTGTTTCTTATCAAAAAGAAACTGGCGATTACGACATCTTGAAAGTTAGCTTTTTAACATCAGAGCAAAGGCAAGTACAAGCTGAATTAGCAGGAGTTCCAGTTGCCGATACAGGTGATATTCCAGGCGATCTCATTGCCTTGCGTTTAAGTTCTACTAATGCCCAAGCTAATTGCGGTACACTCATCTGTTCTGAAACTGGTGGCTGTATGCGGTTAGAAACACAGGGTGGTGCCCAAAGTCAAGGTTTGTTCCAACACGTGACTTCTCTTTCCGAGCAAAAGGCAGAGGTTTTATTGAGTCAGCAAGTACAACGCTGGGGTCGTGAGGCACTTTTTGAAGAAAGCCTTGCTGTAACCGCTCAAATACTGAAGTTGGCTAATGGCTAATAGTTAATAGTGAATCCAGCCCTGTAGAAAGGTAACATTCGTAGGGCACTGGTGAATCCGTAGGGCTAATGGTATAAAAAGCAATAAGCCATTAGCAATTAGCGATTAGCGATGTCTTTAATTATTGCAGGAGAACGAAGTGGGGTGGGCAAGACAACTGTCGTGCTCACCTTTTTAGCGTCTTTGTGTCGGCGTGGTTTTCAGGTGCAATCTTTTAAAGTAGGTCCAGACTATATTGACCCCATGTTTCATCAGTACGTAACTGGTCGTCCTTGTCGTAATTTAGATACAGTATTGACTTCTGAAAGTTATGTAGAGGAATGCTTTTTATATCATTCTCAACTCTGTGAATATGCAGTAGTTGAAGGTGTCATGGGATTATTTGATGGAATTTCATCCTCAGTTATTGGAAAAGAGTCCTTTGTCAAAGAAAAAGAACAAATGACTGACTTTGCTAGCACTGCCCACATAGCACGGCTGCTGAATTTACCTGTTGTGTTAGTCATTGATTGCAGCCGATTATCTGGTTCTGTCGCAGCAATAGCCCACGGTTATCGTTCCTTTGATAGCAGAATTCAAATTGCCGGATTGGTACTCAATCGTGTAGGAAGCGATCGCCACCTCGACCTTCTCAAAAATGCCCTCGAACCTTTACAATTACCAATTTTTGGAGTCCTGCGGCGTGAAGATAATATCGCAATTCCAGATCGTCATTTAGGTTTAGTACCCACAGCAGAACTTCCTCAAATGGATGCTTTAATCGATCGCCTCGCTCACTTAGGGGATTCTTGTTTTGACTGGGAAAACTTATTACCGCTGTTAAAAACTCAGAAATTAAAGCAACAAAATAGCAACTATAAATATACTTGTATACACACAGATACAATAAAAAAATATCAGCATTCCTTTGAGTTTATCAGCTATTCAAAATCTAAAATCCGAATAGCAATTGCTCGCGATCGCGCCTTCAATTTCTACTATCAAGACAATTTTGATTTGCTAGAAAAATTAGGTGCAGAACTGATTTTTTGGAGCCCTCTAGAAGATTCCAAACTACCAGAAGGAGTCAGCGGAATGTATTTTGGAGGAGGCTTTCCAGAAGTTTTTGCACAACAATTAGCAGAAAATACCAGCGCCCGTGAAACAGTAAAAACAGCCATTCTTTCTGGAATGCCCACAATAGCAGAGTGTGGGGGATTAATGTACTTGTGCGAGCAAATTGTTGATTTTGAAGGGAAACCTTGGTCAATGGTAGGGATATTACCCACAACAGCAGTGATGGGCAAGCATCTTACTTTGGGGTATCGTCGAGCAGTTGCTTTAAAAGATAGTTTTTTAGTCACCTCAAGTACAAATGTTCGCGGTCATGAGTTTCATCGTTCCCGTTTAACCTCAGCTCCCCATGAACCACTATTTCAAACTTACCGCTACGACTCTCAAGATTCCACAGGATACGAAGGATGGAGTCTACCTTCTCTATACGCCTCGTATATTCATTTGCATTGGGGAGAGCATCTAGAGATTCCGCAGCGTTTTTTAAAGTCTTGCCATCTTTTAGCTTAAGCTAAAAACTTATAAGACATGGGGAGGCAGCATGACACAGAACGGACCGCAAAACAGACTTGAGCGATTGGAAAAGATGCTGGCAACCCACGCTGAAATGCTAAATCAGTTAGCTCCACTGATGACACAGGTTGCACAAATAGCTACCAGCACTGTTGAAACGGTTGCGAAGCATGATGAAATGCTGACCCGTCTTGAAAGACAAACCCTTGAAAACGCTGCAACTCTTGGCAAGCTAGAGCAACGTGTCGAGCGCTTAGCTGAACTCATGACGGTTACCGTTGAAACTATGCAGCTCGTAGCCGAAAATAGCAAACAAATCCGCAGCATCTGTGAGTATCTTAAGGAAGAGCAAAGCGGTAACGAGAAGGGAAAAGAATGACTTAAGTTTACGACAGCAGCAACATCTTGAATTAAGTTTTATAATCAGAAGAACTAAACGCTATCGAGACTCGGACTATGATGTCATCAAATCTCAAACAAGCGTTACCTTCTACTGAAGAGCTACCCTGTTCAGACGATATACCTGTGGATAATGAAGAGCAAAACTTTTTGCCTAACGTTTTACTGTTTTTACTAAACTCGATTTGGGCAAATCGCATGGATTGGTTCTTTGGTGTAGACATGGGAGTTTATCATACTACGGGGGTCAATCCTAGAGTGCCTGTGGTGCCAGATGGCTTTTTGAGTTTAGGAGTAGAACGTAGAAAAGATGGAAAATTCCGTAGAAGTTACGCTGTTTGGGAAGAGAACCAAGTCGTACCGATTTTGACATTAGAGATAGTTTCCCATAGCCCTGGTGGTGAATACGACGAAAAGCTAGATATCTACGCTAAACTTGGCGTGCTTTACTACGTAATTTACAACCCTGAGTATTGGAAACGCGACCAACATCAACCTTTTGAAGTGTATAAGTTGGTCAATGGTAATTATCAATTGCAAATTGGAGAACCTTACTGGATGCCAGAAGTTGGTTTAGGTATTGGAAGATACCAAGCCATCATTGGTGGCATTCCACACGAGTTACTGTCTTGGTACGATGCCAGGGGTAATCGCTATTTGACATCAGAAGAACAAGCAGAACAGGAACGACAACGAGCAGAACAGGAACGACAACGAGCAGAACAGGAACGACAACGAGCAGAACAGGAACGACAACGAGCAGAACAATTAGAGCAGTATTTGCGATCGCTTGGTATCGACCCGAATAATTTACCCAGTGATTTGTGAGCTAATCGCTCTCACAATGTTCAAAGGGTTGCGCTTTTCAGAATTAAGAGCTTCTATTAGTTAGACTAATTTTTCTCCACAATTGTGTTAATTTTCTCATTTAATTCTCGAATGCGGCGTGATAGTACACCAATAATATTCACGGCAATTTCGGGAGTTTCTTCTATTGCTTCATAAAGTTGCTCTTGTGTCAATTCCAAACAATCACAAGGCTCTAGGGTTGTAGCAGAAGCAGAACGTGGTTGAGCATCAAAAACTGCCATTTCTCCAAAAGATTCTCCTTTAGGAAAAACGGCTAATTGTTGATTACCTATGTGAACTTTTACTCGACCTGAAACAACAATATAAAGTGAACGTCCTTGTTCACCTTGCCTAAAAATTGTGTAATTTGTTGGGAAAGATAATTCGTCCATTACCGATGCTAAACGAACAATAAAATCATCTCTTAATTCCTTAAAAATAGGAACGCGGCGAACAAATAATAAACGATCGATACTAGTTAGCATGGGAGTTAGCGGTTAGTAGTTAGTGGTTGCAATAAACTTTTTAATTTGAGCAGCAACAAGAGGGTGGGGATCGTTTTTTAACTGAGGTATAAGTTCCAGAAGAACGCGGTGTGAAGCCATAGATAAGTATGCAATTGCTGCTTCTCGGACATAGCCTGTAGGATGGCGCAAACTCTCTAACACTTGTTCGCTTGTGAGCCTTATACGAGCAACCCGAGCAATATGCAAACAGCACGCCAAGCACCAATCGGAAAGGGAATCCTTAAGGAGCATTAAACTGCGGGTACGATCGCCCAATTCCATCGGTTGATATTCGACTATTCCTTTTTCGATAAGTTTGTGCAGTTTCTCTTTTGGCGTTCTCTTATCTAAAATGTAAAGTAATACAGATTTATTTTGTAATTTTAGAGTATGCTCTAAAATCTCTAAGCCCCGAGCCCAGTTCTTTGTGGATTCAGACCGAAGATTAAATGCTGCCGCTTTAATTTTTTCAGAGGAATAAAGTAATTCTAATAGTAATAGTAACCGCTCGTTAATATCGGTCTCTAATTCAATAATTGAGCGTTGGAGTAAATCACAAATAATCTTCAATTCTTCATTACATTGAAATTTTTTCATCTCCAATTGAATTTCAAAATCTATATAAGCAGCATAGATATGACCCAGGAATCGTAATTCTTTCTCAATTAATTTTTTCACCTTACTTTCAAGCGACTTATCTAATAAACTGACAATTCCCTCTTTTTGGTTTCTTTTTAGTAAGGTGCGAAGGATATGGTGCCTAGTTATTCCCTTGGAAGTTTCCAAATACTGCCATAAAGCATCCATTGCTTCCAAAGTATGGATTTGACCAATAGTACGCCAAGCGTACATCCGCACGATTTCTGGTTTGTAAATATTGGTAGCTAAGCTCACGAGGTTTGGTAGGGCTTCATTCTCTAATCGCACAAGAGCTTGCATTGCCGTATTTCTGGTTGACTTGTAATGCAGCCCACCAATTAATGCAGAGTAATACTCTTCCAAATGAGTTCCTGCGATCGTTTCCAAAACTGCACAACGCACTCGTAAGGATTCATCCTGTAACAAATTTGGAATGTAAATCCGTAGTTCTTGTAAATAAACTGCTTCTGAAAGTGCTTTGACTGCATTGACTCGCACGCGTTCATTTTTATGAGTCAGCATCCGCCGTAGGATATGTACTGCGGCAATTTTTTGCATTGGCGTACCATGACGCAACAGCAGTACAGCAGCAGTTGCTTGAATCACAAAATTTTGTTGGTTTTTCAAATACTCTTCTAGTTGAGCAAGATTTGGATTTGTTTCTGACATCCATACATAACGTAGCGCTAGGGCAAAAACTTCGGGAGTGACTATTTCTTGGGGTGCATCTAATAAAGCGCGAACTTCTGGCAAGTAAGCCGGATTTGCAGCCCCTGCAAGCATCACTTCTAAACTGTGGATTTGTAGTGAAGGAGGTAATTTGGCAAGGAGGGGCGCTAATATATCCCCTGCCCCAACCGAATCCATTTGAAATAGAAGTTCAATACAAGAGTGTTTATCTGCCTCCGTACCTTGTTCTCCCAAAGCTTTGATGACTGCCTGCTTGAATGCACGCAAATCTACATCTGCACCACTTAGTTGACCCCTCCCCGCACTTAAAACTAACAAGTTAACATAGCGCGATCTCATAACTAAAAGGACGCCCACGCAAACCAAAGCAACGATGACAGTTTCTATCAGCAAAATAGAGTTTTGTTTGCTTAAAGGCATGAGCCATGCCGAAAGCCAGAAGGAGGCTAAAATGACCGCTCCTCCCATTCCTGATGCAAAGGCTTCTGCGATTCCTCCCGATAATGCCTGTACGTAGCTGCGAATTTTGTCTGGAATGGGTTGGAATAACAATGGTCCGCTGCTGGTAACCAAGGTATAGCGCAGAAGCTCATCTGAAAATTTCAGAATGACTAAACCCCATAAAAATTTTTGTGATTCGCTCCCTGGCATGAAATTCAGCAGAGCGATCGCGATTGGCATGAGAATGCCTACACTTAACGGTAGAGTAGCAGCGCTAAAAAAGACCCCAAAACGCTCGAGAACTCTGCTGGAAATAAATAATTGCATGACCAGTTCGCATATTCCAGTAATACCACCCAAGACACCCAGGAAACTGGCGATTTCTTTACCCTTAAAGTTGGATTCTAACTGAGTGAGATACTGAAAATCTACTAACACCCCAATAATATGCAGCAGGGCAAAAAACCCAAACAGTAGTAAAGCATATTGCTTGAGTGGGCCTGAAAGCCGACGCCCTTGAGAGTGACGAACCTCTGGAATTTCTCTTACTGGAGCATCGGGAAAAACTTGTTGATAGTTTCTACTCAAATGCCAGAGAATAAGCGCCCCTAGTGCAATAAATACACCAGCAAAGGGCACGATCACGTTATCTAATCCTACAAAAATTAATAAAAAAGGCAAACTAAAGCCACTAATGACATCAGCTACTAAAATGCCACTACTAACAAGTGGGTACGCACGTTTAATCTCCCTAATATTAAATAGTTGATTGGCTGCTATTGAGGTGTTGAGCTCGTTAACCACATAGAATGCGTCTACCCAAAGCCTTAGCAAAAATATAGTGATGACTCCCAAATATGAAATTTGCATTCCCCAGTTGAACACAACCAGTGGCACAAACATACAAGGTGCGATCGCTACTATGACCTGGCGCAATGGGAAAATTTGTTGCAGCCAAGAGTACAAATACACTAATAGGGTTCCATTGACTGCACTGGCAATATAAATCCAAGGCAGGTAGTGTGCTCCATATTTATCTAAAAATAAAGCTACTGTACTATCTTCAGACCAGCGCAATCCTACTGAAGTAGCTGTATAAAAAGCAAACATAAGCCAGGTGCGATCGCTCTCTTCTGGTCGGAGATTCACCCAGTGTAGAAGTCTTGATAAAACGTTTTTATTTGGAGTCAGCCATTGATTTTTCAGTTCCATGCATTTTACTTGTTGGAGTAGCCATTTGTTCTTGGTTTTTTGTACCCAATAGGTTCAGATAGGATAATTTATCTACCAATAACCACCTTTGTATAGACCGTAAATTTACGGGCTATACGTTTTTTCCATTCAAACAAACAATCTTTAACCGAACCGTATTGCCTTTGTACCTGACAATTGACCAATGACCAAGGACAAGTGACCAAGGACAAATGACAGTCAACATAGCAAAAAAAGTCCTGAGCAACTGAGTATAGTTTTCCCACTCAGGGCTCAGGACTATCAGCAGATTTTGAATTTGTATATTAGATAAATAAAAAAATAAGCGGTCAGCTATCAGTTATCAACTTTTCGCTGACCTCTGAAATCCCAAACTTGCGACTGGCAGAAACAAACAGCCAATCGGAGTTCTTAGTAATAGCTGACCGCTCTAATATTTAAAATCGACTGGGTTATTTCTTAGGGGATATGAGCATCATCATATTTCGCCCTTCTTTCTTGGGCGCTTGCTGTACTTCACCCACTGAGTCAAGATCCGTTGCCATTCGCTTGAGCAACTCTTCTGCCATATCACTATGTTGGATTTCTCGACCTCGGAACATTACGGTTGCTTTGACTTTATCACCATCTTTCAGAAAACGCTCTGCTTGCTTGACGCGCACGTTATAGTCATGTTCTTCGATTTTGTAACGCATCTTAACTTCTTTGACGTCCGCTGTGTGCTGCTTTTTCCGAGCCTCCCGCGCCTTCTTCTCTTGCTCAAACTTGTATTTCCCGTAGTCCATGATTCGACAAACAGGAGGGTCAGCCTTATCGCTCAGCAGCACGAGGTCAAGTTCTTTCTCCTCCGCTAGTTGTAGTGCTTCCTGTGGGGTTAAAATTCCCAACTGGGCACCATCAGTGTCAATAACCCGAATCTTCGGGATTGTCATTTGTTATTGCTCGTTATCCTTATCTATCTCATTCCCTCTTCCTCTACTTTTTCTCTGCGTTTTTTAACAAGAACTCGTTCACCAAAACATAGATTCTGTCAACTCTGAACCGCCAGCTTCTCGTCCCAGTAACCAGTGAATGACTGCAAATAAAATAAATATGGGTACAGAGGAAAAGTGAACGATCCTGAGGGCTTCCCAACTGCCAAATATATCTACAATCCAATAAAACTGAGCGGGTTTATACATTCCTATGCCCGTGAATAATGCTAAAAGCAAAATAGGAATAATAGCTGTATAAACAAGACGATGAAAAGCATAGATTAAACGTTTGGAGTTTTTACTTTTTTGCAATGCCTTGAGGTCATTAACTCCAACAAAACGATGTTGCCAGCGCCGTGTTAGTAAAAAGTAGATTCCATACCACAACAGATTTAGCGAGAAGATCCACATGGCCGCAAAATGCCAATGTCTACCCCCTGCAAGCCAACCTCCTAGTGTAAATAAAGGGGGAATATGCCAACCAGCCCGTCCGCCAAACACGGGATTGGCATTGTAAATTTGCAGCCCACTGGTAAGCATGATCAACAGGCTGACGATATTAACCCAGTGAAAAATCTTTGCTCCTATTGCTTGAGTTGGTAGCTTTCGAGGTTTGGGGGGAATGGTAGAATTCATACCAATTAGCTGAGGTTTAGCTGTAAAAGTCCAGAGGAGACGCTACGCGAACAGTCTTTTTGTACTGTTGTTTTCTATGTTACAAAAAAAAGGAGCAGGTTTAAACCCCACTCCGAATTTGCTCTCTTGCTACCAAGCTTGAATAATTAAAAGTATAAATTCAATAACTCAGTCTAAAAATTCGCGTGTTGTATAATGTCGGCATAACTTGTGGTTTTAGTAATTAATTCGATCGCAAACTCTGTCCCTTTCCCTAATTGCGAGTGACACCTCAGTTTCCCTTGATGTTTCTCGACAATAATTTTGTGGCTAATTGATAGCCCCAGACCCTTCGCTGTTTCCTCTGTTTTAGTGGTAAAAAAGGGTTCAAAAATGTGCTTTTTAATATGGGGAAGAATACCGTTGCCATTATCGGAGATGCGAATGAGAATTTTGCGTTGTTTAGATGGCGGGCTATCATGACTACCAACTAATGACAAATGGCTTTTAACAACTTCTGTGCGAATCCAAATCTTGGGAATTATGGAATCATCATGCTCCATCCTTTCTTCCAAGGCATCAATGGCATTATTTAATATATTCATGAATACCTGGTTAATCTCGCTAGGATAACAATTGACGAGTGGTAATTCCCCAAATTCTTTAATGACTTGAATCCTAGGTCTGTCAGACTGTCCCTTAAGACGATGTTGTAAAATCTTGAGAACGCTATCAAGCCCTGTGTGTATGTCAGCCTTTGACATTTGACCATCTTCACACCGGGAAAAATTCCACAAGGCAAAGACAAGTTCTTTAACGCGGTCGCAACTCGCCCGTATTGACCACAGCAATTTTAAAAAGTCTATCTTCACAAAATCAAAATTGAAGCTTTGAAGCTGTGAAGTGATTTTTGCTGTGGGGTTTGGATAGTTCTTTTGATATAGTTCTAGCAGCTGGATTAATTCCTCAGCATAGTGACTGGCGGGGTGGAGGGAGGCGTTGATAAAGTTAATGGGATTATGAATTTCACCAGCCACATCTGCCAGAAGATGACCGAGATTAGCCATTTTCTCATTCTGCAATAACTGTTCTTGGTAATTTCTGATTTCGTCTTGGATTTCTTCTAACTGCTGTGTTTTTTTCTGTTCTTGAGCTTCGACAAAAAGCCTTGTGGCAATTTCTCTTTGGACTTGTTCAAAAAGTTGGCATTGCTGGATGGCGATCGCAATTTCAATACTAACTTGTTTGAGGGGTTCAATTTCCCAGTCCTGCCACTGACGGTTACTGCAACAGTCATAGACCATGAGCACTCCCCATAGTTGATATGGGTTGGGGCTTTGGTTTGTCTGACAACAGCAGCCAAGGACTTCTTTTTCTTGGTCTATCACCTGCCTGTAGAGATATGGAATTGAGGATATTTTATTCTCATGCTCTTCTAATTTGAGAGAGATGGGAAAAACAAGACTGGCTTTGGTTTCAAGTTGGGTGGCTGAATCATGTTGGTGTTGTTCCTTAACTGACTCAACACTCATCATATCGTTGCTATCGGAGTGAAAGCGATAAATCACTATTCGGTCAGTTTCTAAAAACTGCCGCACTTCCTTTGCTACTGTTTCAAGTATCAGCTGTAGTGGAGAACCAGAATGGATGCTCTTGCGGATGTTATTAAGCAACCGTTCTCGCTTTGTCATCTGCTGCAAAACTTGTTCTTGCCGTTTTTGCCCGGTAATGTCTTGGTGAATTCCCACCATCTGCACTGGCTTACCGGATTTATCCCAATGAAATACGCAGCCTCGGTCTAAAATCCATTTCCACTCACCGGATTTAGCTAACATTCTAAATTCGGCTTCATAGACTGGTTTACGACCTTCCAAGTAGTCGTTTAAGACTGCCATCACCCTGGGTAAGTCCTCTGGGTGTACAAGTCGCTCAAAAGATTGATGGTTATTGTCTATTTCTTCTACTTCATACCCCAAAATTTGCTTCCACTGCGGATCGTAATAGGTTGTGTCAGTCACCAAATTCCAATCCCACAAACCCAAGCCAGAGACTGCTAATGCTGTTTGCAAACTGAAAAGTGAGCGTTGGCAGAGTTCTATGAAAGCTTGGCTTGTTTGCTGTTGCTCCTGCTTAGCAAACGCTTGGGCGCTTTGTGATGAGAGTAGAGCTTCCCTGTGATGGGTAGCTAGTCCTTCTATATACATAGCTGGTGATCCAATAAGGAAGATAGCCTATAGCTTAATAGCTGCCTTAGCACCCTGAAGTTACATACATGAAAGGTGCTGAAATGAAAAGTACTAAAGTATGACTAAATTGTTAACTTCCCTGTAACTGACTGCGAGATACGTTAATCCCTACTAACAATTTCGGGTTAATTGAGAAAAAGGTAAACAGAATAATGTAACCTGTCTTTTGGGCAAAAATACCCCTTTCAAGTAAAAATTGACTACATTTTGTCCTGTTGTTATCGCAAAATGGCAAGAATCAATGTATATAAAGTTACAAAAAACAGAGGTTAAGATTTTGTATAGGATAGTTTAAAAAAGCTACAATCAAGTCTGGATAATTGGTTCACATTTTTACAGAATTGTCAATATTTTTTTGTAGCTTTTTCACAAAAAACTGGCTCTATTCCATACAACGGAGGCTACATTGGAACCAATCCTTACCAATTAAACTTTTACAGGAAAAATTTTTGGGGAAATCTCACGTACACAAGTCGGGTCGAATGACTAATGACTATAGATGAAGTGGTATTATTACTAAAGGCAAACGTTCCGAACTCCTTAACTCCACTCCAAGAGATAGTGTTACGCTCTTCTTGGGAAGGAAAAACTTATACCAGTATAGCAGTTGAGGCACATTACGGAGAAGAAAGGGTTAGAAAAGTAGCTTCTCATTTGTGGCAAGTACTAAGTGACTTTTGGAAAGAACCTATCAATAAATCCAACTTTCGTCAGGTTCTGGAACCTCGCCGTCTAAGCAGGGCACAGCAACAGACGCTCCGCGAACTTAACCGTAAAGGTGAAGTAGCATCCCTAGAATTTCCTAATGGTCTGGTATCACTTAACTCTAGGTTCTACATTAAGCGTCCACCCATTGAAGAACTGGCTTACACAGAAATAGCAGAACCAGGAAGTGTTACTTGCATCAAAGCTCCCAAAAAAATGGGAAAAAGTTCCTTAATTTTACGGATTCTTGCTCATGCAGTAAACCTTGGTTATAGCACTGTTAATTTAGATTTTCAACAGGCGGATAGGGCAGTTTTGACAAATTTAGATAAATTTTTACGTTGGTTCTGCGCTAATGTCAGCCGGGAGTTGGGATTAGAACCAAGACTCAACGATTATTGGGATGAGGACATGGGCAGTAAAGTCTGTTGTTCTCTCTATTTTCAGTACTATTTGTTGCCTGCCCTGAAAAGCCCTGTTGTTTTGGTATTGAACGAAGTGGATTGGGTGTTTGAGTACCCGGAAATTGCCGAAGACTTTCTCCCTTTACTGCGTTCTTGGTACGAACAAGCCAAACTGGTGGAGATATGGCAAAAACTTCGTCTGGTTCTGGCTTACTCAAGGGAAATTTTTTTTCCCTTCAAGATGACTCACTCACCATTTAATATTGGTTTACCGATAGAATTACCGGAATTTACAAAAGAACAGGTTCAGGATTTGGCACAACGCCACGGCTTGGATTGGACTCATGGTTCTGAGGCTGAGAGATTGATGGCAATGGTGGGGGGACATCCATATCTAGTCAGGCTGGCTTTGTATCACCTTGTGGGTAAGGGTGGGGTAGAACGCAATTTAGGACAGCTATTGCAACAAGCACCTACGGAAGCAGGAATTTATAACGAGTATTTAAGGCAATGTTTATTGATTCTCCGGGAGGAACCCCAATTAGGAGACGCTTTCCGTGAAGTTGTTTGTTCTACAAATCCCTTGAAATTAGAGCCAGTAGTCGCATATAAATTACATTCTATGGGTTTGGTAAGCATACAAGGCGAGCGCTGTACCCCATCATGTGAGTTGTATCGCTTGTATTTTAGGAATCGGCTCAACGTAGAAGGCGATCGCGATCCCCGCATGCAACAATTAGAAAAAGAGAACGAGCAGTTACGCGTCCTCTCTGGATTAGATGAACTTACTCAGCTAGTAAGTCGCCGTGCCTTTAACACGCATCTCCAGATAGAGTGGCAAAAAGCTGTTAGCAAACGCACACCCCTATCAATCATTTTGTGTGACATTGACTACTTTAAAATTTATAACAAAACCTACGGAAATACCTTGGGGGATGAGTGTTTGCGGCAAATTGCTCAAGTTATCCACAACTGCGTGAAACATTCCTTAAGTCAAAATAGCATTGTCAGTGCTAACGCTGTGACAAATAGTATTTCAGATGCTTCCCAAAGTAAAAATTCACATGATGGGAATTCGGTATTAGTGGCTCGTTATGGGGGCGAGGAATTTGTGATTCTTATACCAACAGATGCTGCTCGTGCTTTAGAGATTGCAGAAAACATTCGAGCACAAGTGAAAGCATTAGAAATTCCTTGCGATTATCCTAATATCGGCGGTCTTCCTGCTAATGTTTTAACTGTAAGTTTGGGTGTTGCAAGCATTATTCCAGAAGCTGATACTGAGCCTCTTACATTATTAATGACTGCGGAAAAAGCACTCACTCAAGCAAAAAGAAGAGGACGCGATCGGGTTGTTTTTAATTAAGTAGGTGGAAGAGTGTTCGTAGGTTGGGTTGAGGAACGAAACCCAACACAACATTGCCCTCTGCCTTTTCTTCGCCTCATTTGGAACGAAACCCAACGAAGTATTTCACACACTTGCTACTTTTATGCCACCAAATTTAAACGATTTAGAAACTGGAAATTCCCTCTTTTGTTGAACTTGTATTGAGAGATTGTGAAAGTTAATGACAGATTCTAGTAAATGACCTGACATGGAATCAAAACCCATGACAGACAAATTATATCCTTGTACTTTCCAAGCAGGAATCTTAAAATCTTTACCAATATCCTTTTTTTCTTTAATATCATAGTAAGCAGAAAGCCCACTCACACCACTAGATATCAATAAACTATAGCTATAGTTATTCATGCTATTAAAGATAGACAATCGAACATCAACAGGTAAAATTATTCCTTCACTAGTAGTAATATTTACGGTTTCCAGAATACTGTGAAACCGACTTTTATCGTAAAGTTCTTGTAAAGTCAGGGGAATTTTTAAGCTTCCGTAAAATTGATTACCTAAAACATCCAGTCCGTATCCTGTCACTGACCTGAAAAGTTTATGGTAAAAGCTTTTGATGAAGTGGCTTGAGGGTTTTCTTTTTTTAAGGATACATTAAGTTCCGTCAATGCTCTCAGTTTTTGAATCAGTTTCATCATTCTTTTCCTTATAAAATTCTAGATTTTAGAATAAATTTGAAAGTCAGGATTGTAGTATAAAAATATTATATTTTTCCTTTCATTTGTACTGACGTAATTGTGCCATAAATTTTATAAATTCAATATAAAGCGTAAGTAATTGAATTTAAAAACCATAACAAGTTTTATTCGATATAGAAAAAATACTTAAGTAAATTTACGGTGATGCCTGACAAATTTAAAAATTCTACTTGTCCCTTCACAGAAAGGTTTTATATCAACAAAGTTTTTTAAATTATTAGGTCGGGCTTTACGTCAACATAAACTCCAGTTTTTAGTTCCGGAACTTTAGGGTATAGCCCTCGAGTAGCGAAGGTGCGCCATAGGCCTAGCTACAAAAATCTACAAAAATCAGTAATTTTAGAGTAGAAAAGGAGTAGTGTGGGCTTGAGCAGGGGTACCCAAGCCACAAGAAATAAATTGTTGGTGAAATGAGAGTTAAAAGTTTTACAGCTGACTATTGCTCTTTTGCTAGTTGGGCTTTAGCTTGTTGCCATAAGGTTTCTAACTCTTCCAACGTGTAATCAGAAAGAGGACGACTCGCAACAGACTCCATTTTTTCCATACGCTGGATGAATCGTTTATTCGTACCCTGTAAAGCTTCACTTGGATCAAGATTGTACCAACGAGCAAGCTGAACAACGGAAAATAGTAAATCCCCTAATTCAGCTTGTTGTCTTTCTGGTGTTTCGTGGGCTACAGCTTCTTTGAATTCCTCTAACTCCTCATGAAACTTGTCCCAAACCCCATTAATGTTTTCCCACTCAAATCCTATTGCAGCCGCTTTTTGGGAAATTTTCATGGTTGCCATTAATGGGGGAAGCTTACGGGTATAGCCTGTGAGTTTATGACTGAGTTTTTGACTGTCTGGGTATGGTTTTCCTTTTTCCTCTGCTTTGATTTTTTCCCAGTTTTGCCTTACCTCATCAATGCTCTTACCCTGTATATCGCCAAAGACATGAGGGTGGCGACGAATAAGTTTTTGTGAAATGCCTTCAGCTACTTCCTTTAAGGAAAATTGTCCGTACTCGTTAGCAATTTGGGCTTGCAAGACGACTTGTAAAAGTAGGTCGCCCAATTCTTCCGCGATCGCACTCTTATCTCCACTGTTGATGGCGTCTACCACTTCATATGCTTCTTCTATGACATATGGTGTCAATGTTTGGGGGGTTTGCTCTAAGTCCCAAGGACAACCGCCATCTGGCGAGCGCAATTTTGCCACCACATCAATCAATTCTTGCATCGCCGCTAATGTTTCAGCATTTTTCATAGGTTAAGAGTTAGTGGTTAGTAGTTAGTGATTATCAGTTTCTTTTCCTTGTCTCTTCTGACTTCCCCTGCTTAAGGGCTTCACCTTTGCCCCTTTGGCTCGATGATTACTGCGACTTTTCACTTTACTTTTCTTTATTTTCCCATGTGGTAGTAATCCGCGAACTCCCTGCTTTTGAAAACGCTTATATGCTGAACCACTCCAATCACTCAGAGAATGGCTCATTGCACCCAGTTCCAGCCCTAAAAATAACGCCAGAAGTTCTGTGCTGTATTGGAGAAACGCTTTTACAGCAGTTTGACCCAAAGTTTGCCAACCTAACTCTACTCTCCATAACTTTTCAGCAATAAAAAAAATGACAATTGCCAAAAGACCTACTAAGGTGCTGAGGTAGATGACTCGGAGTGTTGTACCAATGATGGGACCGTGAGATAAGAAAGACCGATGACGCAAGCTTTTTTGATAAGGTAACCAAATAAAGCGGAAAAAGCCCCAGCGTTGGTAGTGCCGTGAGTAAATATCTAAGTCTGGACCGAACATCAGCCCTCCAAACAGAAACCCACTAGCAACCAGTAGAGTGAGGTTGCCATTCTGGGTTTGCCAGAAAGCAACCCCAGTCACAAACGGCAAAGCCCATAGAGTAATGCGATCGTGAGTCCGACCAGAGGGCATAAAAATGAGGATTGCGAAAGCAAAAAAAATTTTCTCAAAAATACTATCGCGTTTTCAAAATCTATGTGCTAACATTAATTCTTGTGAGTGAAAAACGCATCGGGCGGTTAGCTCAGTTGGTAGAGCGCCTGCCTTACAAGCAGGATGTCACAGGTTCGAGTCCTGTACTGCCCATCTAAATGATTATAGTTCCGTAGGTTCCCAGATTACAACCAAATCTTGGGAAATCTAATCTTGAGAGGTGTTTATTGTCTCGGAAAGCATGGAATCATTTTTCCAAAAGCAGCTTTTCCGAGGTGACGAGCGTGATGTTAGAACTCTTTCAACGTATCCCTACAGAAAGAATCTCACAACCAGCAATTGAGTTTGCACAGAAAATATTGGAAATTAATAAACGTAGGCTGTTAAAGCTGCGGAACAAACCATGAAAACACTATTTTTAGCTTGGCAAGATCCAAATAGCCGCGCTTGGTTCCCTATCGGTCGGTTAACATTTGATGGGGAGAAGTATCAATTTGTTTATACTGGTGGTGCATTAGAAGCTCAGTCTAAATCTGGGTTTCAACCAATGTTTTCATTCCCAAATTTTTACAAGGTGTATACATCTGTAGAAGTGTTCCCCTTGTTTTCTAATCGATTAATGCGGCGTTCTCGTCCAGAATACAAGGATTTTGTTCAGTGGTTAAATATTCCTCAAAACTCAGACGATCCAATTGCTATTCTTTCTCGCAGCGGAGGGCAAAAGGTAACGGATCATTATGAAGTTTTTCCCTATCCTGAACCTGATGAGAATGGCTTATATCATATTCACTTCTTTGTACACGGACTGCGGCACCTCCCACCTTACTCAATTGAACGCATCAGTAGCTTAAAACCTAGAGATGTGTTGTGGTTGGCTCATGAAGCTCAAAATTCCTATGATTCCAATGCATTAACTCTACACACAGAGGATCATTACATCTTGGGCTATTGCCCCCGTTACATTGCAAGCGATGCTTTGAAATTGCTGCGACACAATCCAAAACTTATACACGTGCAGGTTGAGCGCGTTAATCCTGCTCCAACACCGCTTCAGTTTCGTTTGTTATGTAACTTGACTGCTGAATGGCATGATGATTTTCGCCCATTTTCTAGTTTTAATTATCAGCCGATTGTAACTGACAACCTAGAAACTGACACTGCTACTACTAATCATCAGTAAAATTGCGATTTCAAAGATGAAAGCCCGTCGTCTCCCAATTGTTCTATCCTTTTATCAATAGTGGTATTTGAACAGTGAAGGTTGCACCAAGACCTTCTCCTGGGCTTTCGGCACGCACTGTACCCCCGTGTAATTCTACCACTTTACGAACAATTGCCAGCCCCAAGCCTAGACCACCAAATTGCCGAGTTGCAGAACTATCACTCTGACGAAAATAATCAAACACATAGGGTAAAAAATCTGGGGAAATTCCTCTACCTGTATCCCTCACCTGAATTTGAGCTTGAGAATTAACTATGAATACAGTTGATGAAAGCTTCATAGGTTCCTGCAAAGTTAGCTGAAACCTGACCAAACAGCAGTGGCATGGGTAAATGTTGGGTTTCGTTCCTCAACCC
>NZ_BAAFZH010000072.1:0-98727 GCF_054684315.1 Scytonema sp. NUACC21
AGTTAGTACTGACAACTTCAATGACCAGAGGAATAGATGCACCCTGAGAAACTATCGATTCTTTTTCCCACAATGGCTCTGCTGCTAAATTTTCATCATTTATTATCAAAATATCGGGCAAATACCCTGATGCGCTTCCAGATGGTTTTACTAGTGCCTGGTTTGGTATGAAGTAAGGCAATTTCAACCGTTTGTACTCAACGGTTAATTCGGAAGCTAAAAAACCTTTGATTCGTTCATGCAGTCCCGTTGGTTGCATCTCGACAATGACTCCATTGTGCAGTTCGTACCGTCCTACTTCGGGTTTCCATTTCAAAAAATCTTCAAAAGTGACTAATTTTGGTAGGGCTTGGGTCATACTAATATCTTTTTGAAAGCAAGAATCTCTTAATTTTAGGGGTTGTCCTTAGTCCTTGGTCATTGGTCATTAGTAAGGATTTTGAGTATGTTGACATTACGTAACACATTTCTATTTATTTTGTCAACTTACTTACATGATTAAGAATTGTATTGAATTTCTGGAAACAGTGGAGAGAATTAGATATCTATAGGAATCCTATTTTTCTTTTTGAAATTTAAACATACCAACTGTATTCATTCTCATTTTTGTTAATAAGTAACTCATCGGCGACTACTTATTATTAATGACTTGTTGCTTGTTCTCCCACTAACCACCAACTACTAACCGCTACCCAATCCCTGTATGTTCCCGAGAATTTTGCTGCGATTCTTGCTTATCCTGACACTTATGCTAGGAATAGCAGGGTGTAGTTTTGTCAGTGTCACCTCAGGAAAAGAGCAACTTCCTGCGGTTTCTCTACTCACACCACCGCAGTTACCAGACTGGATAGAACAGATAAGCCCCTTGACGGATAGCGAACCTCTTAACCAAATCCGCATCCGGTTTAAAGAAGCTTTAATTCCAGTTGAAAGTCTTGACAGCCCAGAACAACAGGGTTTGTTACAAAAGTTTGAAATTGTGCCATCTATTCCCGGTCATTTTCGATTTTTAACACCGCGCATGGTGGGATTTCAACTTGACAAAGCACTTCCAAAAGCAACGCGATTTCAAGTGACACTCAAAGCAGGGTTGGCAGATTTAAAGAATCACCGTCTCGATAAAGATTTGTCTTGGACTTTTAATACCGAACCTATCAAACTAACTGGCTTACCTGGTAAAAATCCGATTGAAAAGGATGAAATCGAACCAATAGATTTGCAGCAAAAATTACAATTCACATCTAATACAGAATTAAATTTAGCTTCCATACAAGAGCATTTACAACTTATCGTAGAAGGCAAACCCAGGAGTGTAAGATTTCAAGTAGAATTGGCAAAGGAAGAAAAACCCCCAGAATCTCAAGACCCTTTAGAAAAATTTGACCCTTCATCTCGTCAATGGATTTATAATTTGATTCCTGACGACAAGTTACAAAAATCAACCAATTATCGTCTGGAATTTGCTCCAGGTTTGCTTCCTGCTTATGGAAATTTACCCAGCGAACAAGCGTTTGTAAGTAAGATATCAACTTATTCTCCTTTGGAATTTAGGGGAATTCAGTTCTACGGTCAACCAGATTCCGGCGGAACTTATGGTAGATTTGTTCAAGGTGCCCCCCAACTGGTATTTAATAATGAATTAGTCGCGAGTTCAGTTAGTGAAAATATTAAAATTACTCCCGCACCAAAAGCTATTTCTCGACTCATCCAAGCTTACGATCGCGAAAAAGTTATTCTTATCAATCCTTACGCCTTAGCACCTTCAACAAGCTATACAATAACAATTGGTGCAAATATTAAAGATAAATTTGGGCAAACCTTGGGTAAGCCTGTTACAGTAAAGTATCAAACAGGAGATTTAGCTGGGGATATCTGGGTTCCTGAAGGGTTGAATATTTTGCCAGCAGGAAAAAATCTACAACTGAATATTTCTACAGTCAATTTGCCTGATTCCAGTTATAAAGCAGCTTATCAAGTTGTTCAACCGACAGATTTGGTTTATTTTAATTCGGCTTACCCTCAAGGCGAAGGTGACAATCTATTACCGAAAGCCTTTGAGTGGAAAAGTTTTAAGGTATCGGGGAAAAAAAATCAGTCCTTGGAAGTGAGGGTTCCTATAAGAGAAAAACTGGGTGCTGCTACGGGAATGTTAGCTTACGGAGTACAAGCACGAACCAATACATATCAGGAAAATGGTAAGGAACTTTGGCGCGAACCTACCACTTATGGTATGGTTCAAATGACAAATTTAGGTGTCTTTACACAATGGTTTCCAGAGTTTGGCTTAATTAGAGTCCATCACCTTTCTGATGGTATACCTGTAAAAGCAGCTGCGATCGCAATTTATCAATCAAAATTAGAGGCAAAATCGCGTCCTCAACCTATCCCTTGCGCTTCTGGAAAAACTGATGAAAATGGAACCTTAAGGCTTACCCGTGACGATTTGCGAGAATGCTTTGCAGGTTCTCAAAGTTCGACAAAAGAACCTTTATTACTAGTTATTGCAAGGGAAAATCAAGATTGGGCTTTTGCTCGTACTGAAGAATACAGCGGTGCTTATGGCTACGGAATTGATGCTAGTTGGGAAAATGGCAAATTTTTATCTCGTGGAATCATTTTCTCAGATAGACAGTTATATCAACCAGGAGAAAAGGCTTGGTTGACTGGTTTTGCAGACTACTTACAAAATAGTGAAATCAAACAGGATAAAAATTCCATTTACCAGTTAACTCTTGTAGATCCAAATGGAAAAAAGATAGATTTAGGAACTAAAACAACCAATGAATTTGGTACATTTTCTCTAGAATTAGCCATCGGCAAAACTCAACCTTTAGGTTACTATACAATCCAAGCTAAGGGTAAAAACGAACAAGAAATTTCTGGAGAGTTTCGCGTCGCTGAGTTTAATCCGCCCAATTTCAAAGTAGATCTAAATTTAGATAAAGAATTTGCTTTCCTTGATGATACAGTAGAAGCTAAATCTACAAGTCAATATTTATTTGGCTCTCCTGTAGAAGGAGGACAAGCTAAATATTTTGTCACTCGCCAGCAGACAAATTTTGTTCCTAAAGGTTGGGAGGAATTTTCTTTTGGCAGACAGTGGTTTTGGCCAGAAGAACCCCCGTCTGTACCTAGCGATGTTTTGCAAACAAATGTGGTGCTTGATGTTAATGGAAAAAGCAGTCAAACGGTAATGGCAAAAGATTTGCCTTATCCAATGATTTACCGCGTGGATGTACAAGTTGCAGATGTTTCCAATCTATCGGTGGCAAATTCCAAAACATTTACAGCATTACCCAGCCATCAACTTATTGGGTTAAAAAGCAATTTTGTTGCTGAGGCTGGCAAACCTTTTCCCGTTGAGATGATTGTGACTGACCACACAGGAAAACCACGAGAAGGTCAACGGGTACGGTTGGAACTTCAACTTTTGAAGTATAGCAGTGTGACTCAATTAGTAGAAGGGAGTGCGACAGGGAAAAACCAAGTTGAATATAAGACAGTAGAACAAGCAGAAATTATATCGACAAACAAACCGCAGTCTGTAACGCTAAAACCTAATGAATCCGGTTCTTATCGAATTAGGGCAAATTTTAGCGATGCAAGAAATGATGTCAGCGCAACGGATATCCAAATTTGGGCGACAGGAGAAAATGCGGTTTTTTGGGGTAATAAAGAAAAAGACCGTTTGGAAATTAAACTGGATAAAACAACTTTTAAACTCGGTGAAACGGCGACTGCACTGATTCAGTCTCCTTATTCAGAAGGAGAATTGTATTTTGCTGTTATTAAAGACAAACCTTTGTATCAGCAAATTATCAAAGTTAAAGGGGGCGCACCGCAAGTTCAATTTCAAGTCACACCAGAAATGCTACCAAATGCAGCTGTGCAAGCTATATTGGTACGACAGGGTGCGCCTCTCAACCAGGTAGAACCAGGAAGTGTCAATAACTTAGCTGCGATTGGCTTTGCTCCTTTTAAAGTTAACTTGGAGGATAAGTATTTAAAAGTACAAGTGACTCCAGTACAAGCGTCCCTCGAACCTGGTGTAGAACAAACAGTACAACTGGAACTTAAAGATAATTGGGGAAATCCCATCAAAGGACAGTTCACCGTTATGGTGGTTAATGAGGCGGTGCTGCAGCTTTCCGGTTATCGTCCCCCCGATTTGGTGACGACAGTGTACGCAGAACAGCCGATATCAACTCGCTTTAGCGATAACCGCCAAAATGTGGTGGTAGCACAACAAGCATTAGCTGAACCTAAAGGCTGGGGTTATGGCGGTGGGTTATCAGCAAGCGCGGCGAATACCCGCATTCGTACAGACTTTCAAGCTTTAGCTTACTACAACGGTTCTGCGATCGCCGATACTAATGGTCAAGCAAAGGTTACCTTTAAAGTACCGGATAACTTGACGACATGGCGGGTGATGGTTGTTGCGACTGACGAAAATCTCCGTTTTGGGAACTCGGAAGCAACGTTTATCACGACCAAGCCATTAGTGACTAATGCAATACTGCCACAGTTTGCTCGTCCCGGCGATAAATTTCAAGCTGGTTTATCAGTAACGAATAATACTGGGACGACGGGTACTCTAACTATTCATGGTGAAGTGGGCGATACAGTTCAGTTTGCTGGAAATAACCCCACATCGACTGCTTTGCAAACCCAGACTGATGGGGCTACCCGCGCTTATCGCTTTCCAATGGTTGCAAGTCGTGTGGGAGAAGGTAAGGTTCGCTTTACCACCCAACTTAATGGCGCGTCAGCAGATGCTTTTGAATTCCCTTTGGCGATTCAGCAGTTAGAAATGACCGAACAAGTTGTTGAAACAGGTGCAATTCCTCCTCAAAAGAATGAGGTAAAAATTCCTCTAAATATCGAGAAAAAGACTGTTCCTGAAGGGGGCGGTTTAGATATCAATGTAGCTAGTACTCTGATACCAGAGATAAAAGCACCAATACAGCAGGTTTGGCAAAATGATGATTTTCCTTTTGCAGAACCTGCGGCGAGTCAACTTTTCATTGCTGCTGGGTTGCAAACTTTGTCTGAAAAATACGGTCAGACATTTACAGCGTTTAATCCCAGCAAACGTGCTTCCCAAGCTATCGAGAGATTGCAAAAACTCCAACTTGCAGATGGTGGCTTTGCTGCTTTCCCAGGAGAACAAAGGTCCGATCCTTGGGTTTCTTCCTATGCGGCTGAATCTCTTGCAAAAGCAAATCGGTCTTTCCCTAGTTTGGTAGATTCAAAAATGGTGTCTCGTCTCAAGACTTATTTGCAGAAAATTCTAGCCAACCCAGGACAGTATGAATTTTGCAAAAAGCAGCCGTGTAAAAGCCAACTGCAACTCAACGCTTTGATGGCTTTGGCAGAATTAGGAGACAAGCGCAATACTTTCCTCGCAGATATTTACCGTCAGCGCAAGGCTTTTGATTTATCAACTCAGATGAAGCTGACACGGTATCTATCCCAATTTCCAGAATGGCAGAATGAGTCCAAACAACTATTAAGCCAGTTGCAACAGAATATATATGAAACGAGTCGTGACGCGGTTGTCAGTTTGCCTCGTAGCTGGGAATGGATGAACTCACCAACGACTGCACAAGCACAAGCTTTGCGGTTGTTTATTGCTCAACAGTATAAACCAGAAGCGATCGATAGGTTATTGCAAAGTTTGCTGGCGTTACGCCGTCACGGTACATGGCAAACTTATTATGACAATGCCCAAGCCCTAACGGCTTTGGTGGAATACAGTCAACTGCAACCAACACCACCCAATTTTGTTGCTACAGTGCAATTGGCTGGTAAGAAATTGGGACAACAAAAATTTGAAGGTTACCGCAATCCCAGCTTGGAGGTGAAAGTTCCAATGGCTGAGTTACCTCATGGGCGTCACGATTTACAACTGCAAAAATCGGGACAAGGAACATTGCACTATTTGGTTGCTTATCGCTATCGTTTGCAAGGAAATCAACCGGGAAGATTTAACGGTTTACGGGTTACAAGGCAAATTAGCCCCGTAGGTCAAGATAAAGTATTGCAAAAAGTAGGTTTGTATGATAAAGGTAAGCCATTGACTGTTGCTACCGGGCAAGTCTTTGATATTGGTTTGGAAGTCATCACAGACCGTCCCGTGAATCATTTGGCAATAACTGACCCTTTACCCGCAGGTTTTGAAGCGGTGGATGCTAGTTTTCAAAGTACTACATCTGCATTACAAGCAAAAGCCGATGCTTGGCAACTTGGGTTCAAGACTATCTATCGCGATCGCATAGTAGCTTATGCAGACAGTTTGCAACCGGGCGTCTATCAACTTCACTACTTAGTTCGTTCTGTCACTTCCGGTACATTTCTTTACCCTGGCGCACAAGTCCACCTGCAATATGCGCCAGAAGAGTTTGGACGTAATGCTGATTCTACATTGGTGATTCAGTAGTTACAAGGGATGTGCTGACTTGAACGCACCCCAACTAATTGCAAGCAATATAGTTGGGGATTCTTTCGCTAAGAAACCTCAAGATTTCTCAACGTATCCAGAGTTACTGGCGTTCTCAGTGTGCCGTTGGGACTTAATAAAATATACGGTAATTTAAGTGATATATAGTAGATTTATCTCTGAAATGTAAGGATGTAAATGTGATTCAAGAAGGAAAGCAAAAGATTTCCCACAAGGCAAGCCAGTTCACAGAGTCGGTCATTCGAGAAATGACCAGAGTTGCATTACAATACGGTGCGGTTAATTTGGCACAGGGATTTCCTGATTTTCCGTGTCCTCCTGAGTTAAAGAGGGCAGCTTGTAAGGCAATTGAGGAAGACGTCAATCAATACGCTATTACTTGGGGAAATAAAGCGTTCCGTCAAGCTATTGCGGAAAAAGCCCGGTGGTATTTGGGATTGGATGTTGACCCCGAACGACAAATCACTGTGACCTGTGGTTCAACCGAAGCAATGGCTGCTGTCATGCTGGCTACTCTGAATCCGGGTGATGAAGTGATAGTCTTTGAGCCCTATTACGAAAATTACGGACCCGATGCAGTTTTAGCAGGTGCAATTCCCCGTTATGTGTCGTTGCATCCACCTGATTGGACATTTGATGAAGCACAACTGCGTGACAGCTTTAACGAACGCACAAAAGCCATTATCATCAATACGCCCCATAATCCAACTGGGAAAGTTTTTACTCGTGAAGAACTCACTATAATTGCTGAATTGTGTCAGAAGTGGGATGTGTTAGCATTTACTGATGAAATTTACGAACACATTCTCTACGATAAAACGCAGCACGTTGCAATGGCGACTCTGCCTGGAATGTCTGACCGGACTGTGACTATTAACGGTCTTTCTAAAACTTACAGCGTCACGGGTTGGCGAATTGGCTATGTTCTGTCAAATCCAGAATTAACAGGAGCAATACGCAAAGTTCATGATTTTCTGACTGTTGGCGCACCCGCACCCTTGCAAAGTGCTGGAATCGCGGCGATGCAACTTCCGCCAAGCTACTATGAAGAACTGGCACAGCTGTATCACCAGAAGCGAGATAACATTCTACAGATTTTGGATGCTGTTGAAATTCCCTATTTTGTCCCTAAAGGAGCTTACTACGTATTTGCTGATATCTCTCACTTTGGTTACAACAATGATGTAGAATTTGCGGAATTTTTAATCAAAGAGATCGGTGTTGCTGTGGTTCCTGGTTCCAGCTTTTTCTCGCGATCGCACGCAGGTAAAAAATTTATCAGATTCTGTTTTAGCAAGAAATCAGAAACCTTAGCAATGGCAAAAGAGCGGTTGCTGAAATTACGTTCTGTTCTACAAGTTGCAAATTGAACTTTATCTTGAACGATTTGGCTACACTAGCGATGCAGTTCAAGTATATGGGTACAGTATTCATCGCCGTCACATGAACTGAACCCAATTGCACGATAGAATTTATCAGCTTGATGACTGTGGGTACGCAGATGCAGGCGGTTGAAGCTCAAGCGAGCCTCATCCACAACTCGTTCGACTAGAGCACGACCAATACCTCTTCGGCGATACTCACTTATGACATACAGATGTCGGACACGCCCGGTACCTTCAAAAGTTGCGTAAGGGTCGATATTCAAGCCACACACACCGATAATGCTCCCGCCGCCTTTGGCGATAAACAATGCTTCCCCGTGGCGATCAAATCGATTTGCTCCTGAAACCCAGTCATCGGCTAGACGCTGAACAGCCATAAAACCCATGTCTAGACTTTCTGCAATCATGTCCTTAAAACAATCAAAAGGAAAGTTTTGGAGTCTTTGGATCGATACGGTCATAAATATACTACTAAAAACTGACTTATTTACCGTATTATAAAAGATACAGATGTTTCTCCAAATAGCCACAACTTAATATGTGGTTAAGTTTTTGCAGCTAAATAGTAAGTGTTCTAAATTTATGTATTGCTAAATTTAAGGATGTCTAACAAAACCTGTTATCAATGAACTTGTCACCTCCAAATCCAATAAAGTAGGTGGGTGGGAGTAAACAGAACTATATTACAAAATGTAAATATCCAGGAAAGCCTTACAAATGACTAAGGATGACCATTCCCAGTTACCTTGTTTCATACCGACCCAGTAAAACTTCATCATAAACGTCCTAAAAATAAAACCGCAGACATTTTCAAAAGGTAAACATTATGGAACACAGCCATCAAGAAGATTTTCAAGAAGGCAAACTGGTATTTGGTTTTTTTCAAATTCCACCTGCTTTAAAATCCTTAAATGTTTGTTGTTTCGTCATTGGAGAAAGCGTATCTTTCTTTGGTTCCTGGATGACTCAAATTGCTTTGGTATGGATGGTTTATCAATTAACCAATTCAGCCTTGTTAGTTGGTGTTGCTGGATTTACAAATCAAGCTATGGGCTTGATTATTACACCTTTGATAGGAGTGTTGCTGGATCGCTGGAATCTAAGATACGTTCTACTAACGACTCAGGTACTATATATTCTCTTATCTTCTACCCTAACTTTTCTGACTCTTAACGGTCAAATTAACGTTATCTGGATTATTATCATCGGTACCCTTCAAGGCACACTAAAAGCTTTCGATCTGCCAGCGCGTTTGGTCACAATTCCCAGGCTTGTGGATGACAAAGCAGATACTTACAGTGCAGTTTCTATTCATTCTTTCTTAATTAACACAGCTAAATTTGTCAGTCCTATGATTGCGGGCATACTGCTTGCTAGAGCAGGAGCATCTGCATGTTTTTTAATAGATGCTATCACCTATATACCCTTTATCTCTGCTATCTTAACAACAAAAATTCAATCTCTTCCAAAAAAATTCTTATCTCAAAAAACTTCTTTTTGGAAAAAATTACAAGAAGGATTTGTTTATGCCTACAACTTTTTACCCATAAGATATGTTTTTGCATTGCAAATGATAATTTGCTTCATGGCAATGACCTATGTAAATTTAATGCCTATTTTTACTCAAAACATATTAAATGGGAATGCTGAAACTATGGGGTTTCTCATGACATCTTCAGCCCTAGGTTCTATTGTTGCGGGTCTTTATCTCATTCTCCGCAAACAAGTTATAGGATTGGAGAAAGTAATAACCTGTTCTTCAGCAATTCTAGGTTTAAGTCTGATACTTTTTTCTTTTTCGAGAAACCTGGGGATTTGTTTGGGGTTAATTTTTATAGTAGGTATGAATAATACTCTAACTCTTGCTGCAATTGCTAACTTTGTCCAATCAATTCTTATAGATGAAAATAAAAGAGGTAGAGTGACAAGCAACAAAACCATATTGAATAATTCCACCGTAGGTTGGGTTGAGGAACGAAACCCAACAAAACCATATTGAATAATTCTAGGGTGGAAGCTATGGTTTCCACCTTTTTTTGTGTTGGCTGGAAAAAGTTGTTCTTTGTTATTTGTCATCTATCTTTTGTAAGATTTATTGCATTTTTATTCATTAACATAACTGCTTTTATTTTTGCCCACCTAGTTAAATAGGAAAAGTGGGTTACAAATTTTACTATTTTCTTTTTAAGCAGGAAAAGTCTGTTATCGCCATCTAGCAATTGACAGAAAATAACTTATAAAAATACAATTTTTTAGTAACAAGTACAGTTTTTTTAATATTGTGTCTAACTTCCCTGTTCAGATTTAATATGTATAAGTCTGAACATTTCTCATTTGAAGTACGGTAAACCCAAACCTAATTTATCTGTTGAAATCGAGTTTTAAGTAGGTGAGAATCAACAAGACTATGTAACTAAATGTTAACTTTATGAAAACCTTTTGCAGTAGGCTTTTAGCGCTAAAGCGCAACTACAAACTTAAACGTTTTTATTTGCACTAACTTACTGACCCAGTTCGTGCAAACTTCTTCTACCCAAATCAATTGGGGGTTTGTGATGAAAATTTGTAAGGCGTTCTCATTGTTTGCAATTTGTGCCCTTTTAGCGTTTACCATGCGAGATAGCTTGGCACCAAAAGAAGTGGTGACTCAATCAGCTAACTCCTATTTTAATAAGGCGAATTGTCGCAATCTTGCTATCGGTAAATATCTAGCAAAAATCTCGACATTGGATGGCAGGTTCGTCTACCGCTTGATGGTAACGCTTGCTCAAGACGGTAACGTTTTTGTTGCTGATTCCAACCAACGCACTGTTCCAAGCATATTCAAAGGTTTCGCCAATGCAAGAGGCGCGTGGAAATGCGTTGGAAATAGCGAACTTATTGCCATAGCACTTAACTTCAGCCATCCACCAGCTCAAGGTACTGTCAACATTGGTCGAACTGATTATCGCGTGACGTTGAACCCTCAGACTAAAACAGTACAAGGGTCAGTCCAACTTCGTTTCTTCGATCTAAGCGCAAATCCTTTTGAGGAGAATGGTTTAGATGGGGGGATGTTTAGCTTTACAGGGCAGCGTGTTATTGCTAAATAAGTCTGCGTTGAATACAACGAGAGGAGTGTCGGCGTAGCAAAAAACCAACTCCAATCAAGCCTATACCAACTAGAGTTGTGGTCGTTGTTGGTTCGGTCACTTTCTGCGGTACTTGGATTGGACCAGTTACTAAAGCCAGACCGTTTAGGGTAATTGTTGAGCCCGGATTAACTATGTCATCTTCAGAGAACAGAAGTGTGGCTGTAGCATTCTCAAATAAGCCCTCACCACCAGTAATATAAACCACACCCGTACCTGTCGCTGTCAGTGTTTCAAAGTTAACTGAAGCACTGGCATCACTCGTTCCAAACAACTTATTAGTGCCGCTGCCAAATTGGATATAGCCCAATGGGTAGTTTTCTATGCCGAATGCTTTTGGATCGTTGTTAAAGGTGAGATTTCCATTGGCGTCAAGCACGGAGTAGGTGAGACCTTCATATAGTTCCAAACCATAAGGAGCATCATCGCTCACACCTACCTCAAAGACCTGTGAAATGTCGCCAATGATGGGCGTAATGTTAACTGTTGTACGATAATTGCCAGTAAACGGGTAAATAGTTTGTGCTGCTGTTTTTACTGCACTTGAACACACTCCTACTAGGGTGAGGGCTAGCGGAACAAGCCACATCTTAAGCGAAGGAACTACCATTTGCAAGCCTCCAATATTAGAACGAGAGGATTAGGTTCAAGGTTAATACCCTACCTGTCTAGCGGCACCTTCCCTCTACTAAGGAGAGGGTCGAGCAGGTGTTTTGTTTTCACAAGTGTTCAACAGGATATGATTTTAAACAATACTGTGAACTTTTGCTGTTAATGTTTAGTAGATATAACCCTTCCCAAGTCATGCTTTCACTTAGAGAAATTGTACGAAGTATTTACTAAAAAATCAATTTATTTTTTTATGAAATTGCATATGTTACAAAACATTTAATAGATAATTGAAAAGAGAAAAAAGTATCAAATTTATAGAAATATTATTCATTGTTTTTTTGAGAATTTGTTGTCATGTTTAATCAAGATGATTTCATAATATTAGTAATCTGACTCACCTATGAGCGGTAAAGATGTTGGGTTTCGTTCCTCAACCCAACCTACGGTTTTACGTTTTGGAATATGGGGAATGTAGCGCAATTTCGGCAGATGGTATTTCATTCAGATACATGGGAATGAGCTAACAACGTTTCAATCCACTGTCGGTTTGCTTCCGATAATACAGGGAGGGGAAGGGGCAGGTGATAATCGATTTGCGTTGTATACTGAGTGCGATCGTACACCTCATTATAGCTCTCGTTAACAGCTAATGCTTTCACGCCCACTAACCACTAACTACCAACCACTACCAGCCCTAACGCCAAGTTGTGTTTATTCACACCGACTTACTTAAGACAATTCAATCCCTGGATTGAGGGTTTTTCATGATTTAGTACTTACGTTTGAGGGTAATACCAAATCATGGATGCATACAGCAGTTTTCTATTGTATGAACCCCGCCCCCTAACAGCGCCCTGTCCTTGATAAGGGGGGGTTACGGAGGGGTGTGATTTGATTGGCTGAAGAAATAACACACTTGGGATAGGACTATGAATTATCTTGTTGCAGTTTTACCAGACCGAATAAAAGCAGAAGAAGCTTACACGGCTTTGGAAAAAGAAGGTTTGCCTACCAATCAAATTGACATTTTAGGTCAGGGGCATAAAAGTGCGGATGAGTTTGGGTTGATTGACCCGAACAAGCAGGCAAAGAAAGGGATAGGACGTTTGAACTCTTGGCTGATTCCTTTTGGTTTTGTAGCTGGTTACTTGTTCAACGCTTTGACGGGTATTGAGATATTGCCAATTGGGAATATTGGCAATCATACAATTGGTGGGATTTTTGGAGCGGGTGCTGGTGCTATGGGTGCCTATTTTGTTGGTGGTGGAGTTGGTTTAGCTGTGGGGAGTGGGGATGCTTTACCCTACCGGAATCGTCTCAATGCTGGTAAGTATTTGATTGTTGTGAAAGGTTCTGAAGAATTGACCAATCGGGCGACTCGTATTCTGCGCCAGTTTGAGCCGGAAAACTTGCAGGGGTATGGGGAACCTGCTGGAGCTTAAGTTGTAAGGACAAGGGGAGAGGTAGATAGGGAGACAAAGGGAGGAGGGGAGTAGGAGGCAATGTGATTTAGATATAGCGGTTTAGCATGAACATGAAGTACACCTGATGTAAGGGCACAAGGCTTTATGCCCTTACTTCGATCCTGAAGATTTCTAATCTGTTCTTTACTTGCTTGCTATGCTTTAACCAGCCTAGCTTTAATACTTAAGGTTAATTCCTGATAGAGCATTTATCTAAGTAGTCGTGTGAAAAAAATCGGTAATTTTACTAATAGTAGTTTGGTGTAAAAAGAGTAATATGTATTTGTCAAACTAAACTTGTAACGACAAGGAATCATTTAAGTTGCTTATTGGAAAATAGAAAAGGACGACATATTTTGTTTAATTTGCTTATCGACTTTGTTTGGCAGAAATCTTAGGCTTTATTCCTGGCTGGCAAATTCTTGTTCTAGCTACAAGTTTAAGTTCGCCAAAGCTTATTATGTACCATATTTACAAGAGCGTAGTAATTTTGAAGAAAGGGTCGCTATAGATGTGAACACCATTTTTTTGATGATTTCAGAATAAACATAAATACTACGACAATAAACTGTCCTAACTATAAAGTCAAAGTCTATTTCAACACGGTCAAACTAGGTAGGCTAGTGGAACTAAAAATAGCTATAACCCTTATTAATGACTGATGTTGCATGAAAAAGGAGAGTCAGGGCTAACTTTATTGGCGCCGATCTACTTAACAATAGAAATATCATTTCCTAATAGGGTACTGGCGGCATAAGCAATAGTCAAACAAGTTTGTTTTCAAAAGTTATTAAAAATTCTTACTGCAAGAGCACACCATTTATGACACAGAGTGAAAGAGTGCAGCAATTCGTTCAGGGTGATTATGAAAACTTACACCAATATACTGTAAGTGATTTCCTTGGGATAGAGCAATTCATCAAATTGTCTGTTGTCACTCAGTTTTTTCCTCCAGATTTTGCCGCTACTGGGCAGTTAATTGACGAACTGGTGAGACAGTTGGAAAAGCAGGGAGTAGATATTGAAGTCTTTACAGGTCAACCAGGGTACGCGTTTAAGACGGCTAACGCTTCATCTGTTGAACAATTTGGTAGCTTAAAAATTAAGCGCTCATGCACTACCCAACTTTGCCCTCAACGGATTCGCGGCAAGGCAATTAACGGCATTTTGTTCACCTTGCGTGCTGCGTTCTATCTGTTCAATGCTGCGAGACGTCGCAACGTTGCATTATTGACTACGGCTCCTCCATTTTTACCAGTCTTGGGGTATCTTGCACATATTTTGTTTGGTTTGTCTTATGTTTGTATACTTTATGACCTATATCCAGATATTGCGATCGCGTTAAAAGTCATACCAAAACATCACTGGATAGCTCGTATCTGGCGGGGTGTAAACAGACAGATTTTGAAGAAAGCGAAGGGCATTATTGTTCTAAGCCCAGCGATGAAGCGGCAAGTGGCGGCTCAATGTCCGGAAGCGGCTCACAAAATTTCTGTCATTCACAGTTGGGCGAATCCAGATTTTATTACGCCCATTGAAAAAGAGCATAACTGGTTTGCTGATAAGCATGGTCTGGTAAATAAATTTACGGTGTTGTATTCGGGCAACTTGGGTCGATGTCATGATATTAACACTATGCTGGAAGCTGCCAAATACTTGCAAGATGAAGAGAACATTCAGTTTGTGTGTATTGGTGGTGGAGCTAAACGTGAAGCGTTAATTCAGGAAGTACATCAACTAGGACTGAAGAATTTTTTGTTTCTTCCTTATCAAGAAAAAGACGTGTTGCCCTATTCTCTGACAGCCTGCGATTTATCACTAGTCAGTGTAGATCCTGGTATGGAAAGCCTAGTTGCACCAAGTAAACTTTACCCTGCTCTGGCGACTGGACGCCCCGTCGCTGTTATTTGTCCGAAACATTCATATTTAAAGCAACTCATTACAGATGGAAATTGCGGACATACGTTTGAGAATACAGATAGTGTTGGTTTAGCTGAGTTTATTCGCCTGTTGAGTCGAGATAAAAAGTTAGCACAGAGTATGGGTCAGGCAGCCCGTGATTATGTTGAGTGTTATTTTACTCCTGAGGTGATATCGAAGCAGTATCTTAGAGTATTGCAGGAGGCTATGCTGTAGGGCTTTTAGGGTAATAGACTGAGGAATTGGACGTTCTCTCTAGAGATTGGGGGCAAGGTATTCTTTTCAATTCTTCAACCAGAGATGACATAACATCAAATCCCTGTCAACGTGAAATATGCCTTTATTTTAGAGACGCGCCATAGCGCGTCTCTACGCAGTTTATGTGTATCATGATAAAGGTAAAATTAAACAATAAGTTAAAAACCTATCTCCTCAAGCATTATATTTTTGACCACCAGCTTTCAGCCTCTGGGTCAAAAAATGTCATATTCGAGATAGACTAAAATACCCTTAGATGGGTGAGATTCTATAGAAAGTTGTAGCATATTAAATTAGAGTAGACACGCTAATAACCTAAGTATTCGTTTTTCAACGCTAGTAGTTTCACGTAATTAAAATGCATTTAAAAACTATTATTCAGTAGTTTCACGACTAGCAAAATTTGGCATAAGCAATATTATATAGATGTCAATTTGGAAGCACGGAGAATAATATACATAAATTCTTGAAAAATTAGGTAGCTGAGATATTTTTTAACAAAGCTACGATTTTATCACCAAAATCCAAAGTTTGATGATTTGTTAGGAACTGCGATCGCAGAATTGCGCTTCTTAAAAACTGTGAGTACAGTGGTAGAGCGCGATGCAAGGCTTGTTGAAATTAAATATTTCAAACGAAATTAGGTGCGGGCTTCGATGGTCTTTCGATCTCAGTCCCATCTCCACAAAACCTTCATCTTGTCTATGTATTATCTGTTGATAAAGGAGGTTGAAATGCAGAAAAGGTGTGACCGAAATCGCAAGCGCTCAAAACGGCGGGCTATTTATTGCCCAATGCATGGTTGTTATCTTGATAGCGTTAGTCAAAAACATCCGTTATTTGCAGATAAGGCTGGACAACTTCAGCAACGAGGAATGGGGCGAAAGATTTCTCTATTGTTAATAGGGAGCAAAACCACAGTACTTCTTAATGGTGAATGGTTGGAGGCTTTTTGGTGCGAACAGTGTCAGGAGACAAAATGGTACCACGTGCGGAAGGGGGATAATACCTATGCATTGTCTATTGCACCTGTAGAACTTTGGCAGCAGGCAATGAGGGTAGTTCCTCTACAAGGGAATCCTTCTGTTGGAGAGTTTACTTTGCGGCATTCAAGGAAAGTTGGTTATGGGTGCAGGGAGGATTTTAAATTTGTTGGATGAACCAATGATGAATGGTCAAGAAACGACTAAGCACGAATTAGTTCTTGAAGCCGGACGTATGGAACGGCAGTACTGGAAGGACTTATGGCGTTACCGGGAACTGTTCTATTTTCTGGCGTGGCGTGACATTCTTGTACGGTACAAGCAGACTGCGATCGGTATGGCTTGGGCGCTGATTCGTCCGTTTTTGACAATGGTGGTGTTCTCGTTTGTGTTTGGACAGTTAGCAAAGTTGCCTTCCGAGGGTGTACCTTACCCAATTCTTGTATTTGCGGCAATGTTACCCTGGCAGTTTTTTGCCAACGCTCTGTCGGAATGCAGCAATAGTGTGATTGCTAACGGTAACTTAATTTCAAAAGTATATTTTCCCCGCTTGATTGTACCCACGAGTGCTATAGTCGTCAGCTTTGTGGATTTTTTAGTCTCAGGAATGATTTTGCTGGGGTTAATGGCGTGGTACAACTATGTCCCTACTTGGCGCATCCTCACACTGCCGTTATTTATTGCGATCGCCTTTGCTGCTTCGATGGGAGCAGGGCTGTGGTTGGCTTCTTTAAATGTGCAATACCGGGATTTTCGCTTCATAGTACCGTTTATCGTACAGTTCGGTCTGTATATTTCGCCAGTAGGATTTAGCAGCACTATTGTTCCAGAACAGTGGAGGCTGCTTTACGCGTTGAACCCAATGGTTGGGGTAATTGATGGGTTCCGGTGGGCGATTTTAGGAGGGGAAGCACATCTGTATCTACCAGGCTTTGGCTTGTCTTTAGGTCTGGTTGCTTTACTGTTCTTCAGTGGAATTTGGTATTTCCGCAAGATGGAACGCACGTTTGCAGATGTGATTTAGGTGAGGAGTACAACAGTGTCAGATACGATTATTAGAGTTGAGAATTTAGGCAAGAAGTATATTCTTGGGCATCAGCAGAAGGAGCGTTATACAGCGCTAAGGGATGTTATTACTCATCGTGCTAAGGCTGTATTAAAACCATTACGAAATCATGAATTTAACTTCCACAATTTTCGGGATGAGTTTTGGGCGCTGAAGGATGTTTCCTTTGAGATTAAGCAGGGCGATAGAGTTGGTATTATTGGTCGGAATGGTGCGGGTAAATCAACTTTACTGAAAATTTTAAGCCGGATTGTAGAGCAAACAACGGGCAGGATTTCAATTAAAGGGCGGGTATCGAGTCTATTGGAAGTAGGCACGGGTTTTCATCCAGAATTAACAGGACGAGAGAATATCTTTTTGAATGGTGCAATTCTAGGGATGAGCAAGGCAGAAATTAAACGTAAGTTTGATGAAATTGTCGATTTTGCTGAAGTTGAAAGGTTTTTAGATACGCCAGTTAAGCGTTATTCTTCAGGAATGTATGTACGGTTAGCATTTGCAGTAGCAGCACATTTAGAACCAGATATTTTGGTAGTAGATGAGGTGTTAGCGGTAGGGGATACTAAGTTTCAGCATAAGTGTTTGGGCAAAATGCAAGAAGTGAGTACAAAAGGGCGTACTATTCTCTTTGTTAGTCATAATAGCAGTGCAATAGCTAATCTTTGCGATCGCGGTATTCTTTTAGAGAAGGGAAGCTTAAGAGCAGATACAACAAGTATTCAAGCTTTGAGTCTCTATGCAAGCGAAATTAATAAACTCAGTTTTGTTGCTGATAATAAAAAAGAATATCCACATATTACTAAAGTCGAATTAAATCAAGATGATCTAATTCAAGGTGATTTCAAAGTTAGAGTCTACTTCGATTCTCCTTGGGAACTCGATCCCCCTCTAGTTGGAATTGTTGTTTATAACATTCATGGAACTCCATTATTTGGGATAAATACTTGGCTCGATCCTAAATTTCAACCTCAACGCTTGCGTTCTGGCACTGCTACTTTACTAGTGAAAAATTTGCCGTTACACTCTGGAACTTATAAAATTTCAATTTGGTTAGGAGAAAAAAATCAAAACTATGATTGCAAGCAGGACGCTCTGGCTTTTGATTTTATATCTCCTAATCCTTTACCACAAGGTCTTTCTGTAGATATTATCGGACCCTATAATGTTGTTGGTAGTTGGACTTTAAGTCCAAATCTCACACTTATCCTTTAACTATTTTCAATTATTCTTATGTCTATTTTTACTATATAAATTTTACTTTCTAAAAAGTATAAAATTGTTAAAATCAAATTTATTATTTTTAAATTATTTAATCAATTGTGAACGTGTTTTTTCGCTTTATGCTTAATCGTTATATTTGTGTTCAGCATAAATTGAGATTATTTATAGTTAGAAAACGGGGTGTCATAATTGATTCTTCATGCTCAATTGGTAAGAACGTAATTACTAGATTAGGTTATTACCAAAAGAGGAAGGGTAAAATTAAGATTGATACTAAGACACAAATATGCGATGGAACGATTTTAGATTGTTGGGGAGGAGAGATTGAAATTGGAGAAAACGTTTTTTTAGGTCCGTACACAGTTATTTACGGGCATGGTGATGTCAAGATAGGAAAAGATACTTTAATTGCAATGCATTGCCGAATTGTATCTTCCAATCATACTATTCCAGAGCAAAATATCTCAATTCGTTCCTGTCCAGATATGCTCTTGCCGGTGACAATTGGAGAAGATGTTTGGTTAGGTGCTGGTGTCACCATTTTAGGAGGGGTTACAGTAGGAAAGGGATGCGTTGTAGCTGCTGGTGCAGTGGTCACTAAAGATTTACCACCATATTCAGTAGCGATGGGTGTCCCAGCTCGAGTAGTGAGAACAAGACAATGAATACTAGTAGTTTAATCTCAGTCATTATTCCGACCCATAATCCAAATCTCATTCGATTGGAGAGAGTTCTTGATGCTTTACGAAAGCAACAACTACCTCACAGTTGTTGGGAACTGCTTATTGTAGATAATGCTTCAGACAATCCACAAATTTTTTCCAGCCTCGAGCTTTTATGGCATCCTACTGCTAGAGTGATTCGAGAAGAAAATTTGGGGTTAACACGAGCACGCCTAGCAGGTATTGAAGCAAGCCAGGGAAATTATCTGGTTTTTGTAGACGATGATAATATTCTCCACCCTGAATACTTAACACAGATAAACTTAATTTTTCAGCAAAATCCTAAGTTAGGAGCAATTGGTGGCAAGTCTCTACCAGAGTTTGAAGTGCAGTTTACTGGGGATTGATTTGGGGCGCTATCGCTATCGGGTGAATATTGTGGTCGCGTCGGTAAGTATGGTCAAATTCTTGAAACTTCACGCTTCAGCCACTGCTGATTGCTTGAGGAGCCAGTTTTGCTCTTCAGATAACTCCAATACTAATTGGTGGCGATCTACTAAGTTCGGGCGATGACCAACACTGATAAAAGTTGTGCCAGCTGTTTGCAAATGCTGATATAAGCCCTCTTCATTTTTCAGATCCAAAGCACTCGTCGCTTCATCTAAAATTGCATAAGGGGGTTTGTTGAGCAATATACGGGCGAAGGTAACGCGTTGTTGCTCTCCCAAAGATAGCACAGCCGCCCAATCTTGTTCTACATCAAAACCACCGTAGCGTTCATCCAAGTCAAACAGATTCACTTGTTGCAGTACTTGTTTGAGTTCAGAGTCATTAATCTCAACATCAGTATGGGGATAAAGTAACTGAGCGCGTAAGGTTCCTAAAATCATGTAAGGACGTTGCGGTAAAAATAGCATCTCATTCGGTTTTGGTCGTACAATGACACCAGTACCTACATTCCACAATCCGGCGATCGCACGTAGCAGAGAACTCTTTCCACAGCCAGAAGGTCCTGTAATCAACAGTCCTTGACCTGATGGCAACTCCACCGATAAATCCTTAATCAAAGTTCTTTGATTGTTTGGCGTTTGTAAGGTCAAGTTTTTGATAGCTAAACGGGAATCCTCTACTATATCAATAGTGGAAGTCTCACCTTGTTGCTGATTTTCTTGGGTTATGGATTCCAAGTACTCAGCAAAGCTGTAGAGACGGTCAATCCCCGCTCCAAAAGTCGCCAGAGACTGTAAGCGAGACACTATCACGTTTAACGAGAAAAATACCCGCACAAAAGCCCCTTGCGCTTCTGTAATTTTTCCTACCTCCATTTCCCCTGCAAAAACACTATGGGAAACAACCAGTGCTGGGATAATGAAGGGGATAAATTCATAAGCATTAGTCAAAACATTGAGATTGAGTTCCCAAAATATCAGTTGCTTAAAATTATCAAACGCCTCCATGAATTTGTTTTTTAGCTGGTTTGACTCCTGCTGTTCCCCCCGGTAAAAGGCGATTGATTCAGCATTTTCACGGATGCGAATTAAGCCAAAGCGAAAGTTAGCTTCTTTTTTCAGTTGCTCAAAATTGAGTTGAACTAGAGGTCTACCAAAAATTCCTGTGGTCAAAATTGTGCCAGCCAAGGCGTAAATGACTAGAAAAACAACCAGAGACTTGGATATTCCCCACAAAACTCCACTAAAAGCAATCACCTTAAGGAGAGCTCCTACAAAAACCAGCAAAAACTTGAGAGAATCTTGAGTAAAGCTTCTAATATCCTCAGCAATCCGCTGATCGGGATTGTCAATCTCCGTATTTGAGCTACTAAGGTTATAAAAAGCGCGATTGCTGAAGTAATTATCTAGAAAACTATTCGTAAGCCATTGTCGCCAGGAAAGACCGAGTCGGTCCTGCAAATAGTGGTAGCCAGCTAAAAGCGGTGCATAAAGCACCAGCACACCAATGAAAATCTGTATGGCTTTCGCAAATCTCGGCTCATCTTTGGCTGAAAGAGCAGAAATTAAAGCCCCCTGCTGGGCGTTAAGGACAACAGCAAGACCTGTGTACGCTAGTAACAGTAACGCACACAGCAACAGCAAACCCAGTGATGACCATTTTTCTGACCTCAACCAGTAGGGTTTGGCGATCGCCCAAAACCGTCTGAACAACTTCAAGTTAAATCTATCCATACACTCATTATGAACTACTCAGCCTTGGAGTTGCCTTGAGAACGGTGGGCAGTGCCCACCCTACGTCTTTCAGCCGTCTTTTTTGTAATTTTTTAGTAGGAAGGGCGATCGCAGTCAATTTGATTAGTGTAATATTCAACAACCTAACGTAAGTGTGCGAGGGAAGCAAACCTATAAGCTTTGATATAAACTTCTTGCAACCAGTTTTGTTTCATATATCATTTTTATTCGGAAGTCCCTCAGAGAAAAAACGTCGAATCTGCCGACCTAATTCATAAGCAAATGGTAAAGCCAAAATTGTCAAACAAAGATATATCCCAGGAAAATTAGCATATCCAAAACCAAAAAGCTTTCCTATGGCTGTTGGAGAAAATGGCATACACAGTATGAAGGCGATCGCTGAGGGTGATAAAAGGAAAATTTTGGTTTTTGGGTTAAGATGAAATTTTGGTACAATCCAGTTTTCCTGAGTATTGACCCGCTTAAAATGGATATCTCGACCAAAGCGAATGTGTGGTGGTGGCCAAATATCAGAGGGAGGAGTTTCCTCAAATATTGCTGTATAGCTAGCTAATGTTTGGGAATACCAATCATTAAATTTATCGTTTTCGCTCTTACCGCCAAGGGTAGGACCGTGATGCAGTGGGCTAAGCAATATTTTTGGGCAAAACTCCTCCCAGTAAGAATGGGTGTACAACAAGTGGAGATGCCAAACTTGGTCTACTTGATCTGATGGTGTAACTGGATGTCCGGCAGCAACAGCTAAAAAAGCAAACTTCTTATATTCAACAATGACTCGTTGAGCATACTCCATACTCCAACCATTTTCTCGTGCCAGTCTTTTACTAAAAGAAAAAGCGGCATTCGGGTCGTCTAAAGAAAAGCATAAGAGACGCTCTTTGAGTTTTGCAAGCTCAGGCTTCATCAAAACCTCCTAGTCTTAGCAACCACCGCCACAGCCTCCACCACCGCAGCCTCCACCACCGCAACCTCCACCATCGCCTCCACCATCGCTACTGCCACAGTCACTACTATCGCTACTACCCCAGCCTCCAATATCGCCACTCCACGAGCTGCTATTCGTATGACTGGTATTGCTACGTTTTTTGTTACTACCACTGCTTATACCAGCGAGAATAGCTGCGATTATTATCAGTCCAATAATTAACTCCATTTTGTCTCTCCTATTAAGAAATCAGCAGTCAAACACTTTCAGTAGTCTAGGAGGGTTAGCCCAACCTAAGGAACTGGCTTATAGCTGGCTCCTGTCTTCTTCAATACTTCAAAACCACGTATTCTCTTTTCGGAAAATATTAATTTCTTAAACTTTTATTTATTTGGGGTGGGCGTGGAGAAGACCTGAGTCTAGAGCTGCATATGTCAGGCAGCGCCAGAAATAGTTGCAAATAGAACTTATTTTACGATTTACAATCCGAACTAAGGTAAGTACTCATGAAAAAAGCTTTGATTGCTGCATCCACTCTATTTGCCAGTGTAGAAATTTTGACAGTGGTACATTTGCCTGTCATGGCGAGTGCCAAACCTATCGTTCAAGTGAGTCAAGCTGTACAAGAACCGCTTCCCCCTACCGCCACAATTCAATCTCCCACACCAGCCCTTGGGTTTGGTTTGGCAGATGGTACTCCTGTAAAAGTTAAATTCAAGCAGACGATTTCCTCTAAAACAGCTCGAGACAATGACCTGGTGGAGTTTGAAGTAGCTGAAAATGTTGTGGTGGATAATGTCGTCGTCATTGCTAAAGGCGCGATCGCAAAAGGCATAGTAACAAAAGCAAGACGCTCTGGAATGTTGGGTCGAAAAGGAAAGCTGAACATAGCGCTCAAAGAAGTCACTTTAGTGAGTGGCGAACGCGTTGCTATTCGAGCAGAGCAAAAAAGCGGCGGTGGGACATCTGGAGGAGTCATTGCCGCCGCTGCCGTACTAACTCCTCTCGCTTTACTGTTTAAAGGCAAGAATAGAACTTATGAAGCAGGTACTGAAGTTCAAGCTTTTGTGGATGGTAACTTTGCCCTCAACCGAAATAAGTTTAAAACAAATTTAAGGTAGAAAATTGCTACTTGCTCAGAGGAGTTGTCAATCCGTCAGAAGCCCCACGTCTCACCTTGTACTCAGGAGAGCGTGGGAGCAATGACCGGGTAATTGAAGCCCTTTACGAACAAAGAATGCCAGACCAGTCTTGATGTCCTCGACCTTGTTGGCACTTGTATTGCTCGCCTACCCAAATAATTTCCCACTTGTTTGAAGTGCGTTTTAATTCAATACGACGTCGTATCGCTCTGACTGAATCATCAGGCAATCCCACTATGGTGTGTACGATTATAGATGTGTCTCCTCTAGGAAATGCTGTGGGATATTCAATTGAAATTTCCTCTAACATTCTTCCTTCTTCTTCTTCGCGATCGCTAAACAACTGTACAGCCACAGACTTTGGAGAAGAGACTGTAATCTGGTTGGAAGAGATAAATTCTTGTACGTTAATTTCCCTAAAATTAGAACGTGGATTGTTCTGTTGCAACACTAACTGCAATTTAGACCACGTTTTCTCTCCTACAATGCCGTCTGCAACTAGTTGTTGCGATTTTTGAAAATTTATGACAGCAGCGAGTGTCTTTGCTCCAAAAATCCCATCAACAACATCCGAATAAAAATTGAGTTTTTTCAAACCTTCTTGTAACTTAACAACTTCCGCACCTTTTGACCCTTCCTTAAGTACAGCAGGAATAGCATTCATATATTTATCCTTTGTTGCTTGACTATATGCTGGTTGCTAATTTACCTTTACCTTTTGTTTGAATTCACTTTTGAACAAGTCCATTCCGGGCAGAGAAGTAAAAAATTTCCAAATTTTTCCAATCTCCTGGCTTGACAAGAGGCAAGCTCCTAGCAAGCTTTACAAGAATTTGCATTTGTGAGCCTTATTTTCGTTGACTTGTACTAGCTAGATGTAGACAGAATTATTAATGGTAATATGATTTTGAGTGCTAAATGCACAACTGCTGATATCTAGGATTGACTAACAACTGCTGTATATGCGGGGAAAGCCAGAAATAATTACGCACATAGCTTCAATACAACAAAGCCAACATAGCTACAAGCAAACTGTGATGAATCAAATCCAAACTTGGTTTCCATACTCCTTCATATGCAGCCTGATCCTATTTAGTAGCACAACTGCCCAAGCTCAGCTAATTCCCGATAATACTCTTGGAGCAGAAAATTCTCGCATCACGCCAAACGTGCAGATTCAAGGTGCAGCAGGAGATCGCATTGAAGGTGGTGCCCAACGTGGAGGCAACCTCTTTCACAGTTTTAGTCAGTTCAATGTCAATAATGGACAAAGAGTATATTTTGTCAACCCCAATGGCGTGCAAAATATACTCACAAGAGTAACGGGTGGGCAAATCTCAAATATCTTGGGAACGTTGGGTGTTGAAGGTAGCGCAAATCTATTCTTGCTCAATCCCAATGGGATTGTGTTTGGTCCTAATGCCCGATTGGAAATGGGTGGTTCCTTTGTTGCAAGTACGGCGAGTGCTATCAAATTTGCTGATGATACATTTTTCAGTGCAACGACACCTCAAAGTACACCTTTGCTAACTATCAACGTTCCTGTTGGTTTGCAATTCGGCACAAGTCCGGGAAGAATTGGCGTACAAGGGTCGGGTCATAATTTAACTTACGATCCCTTCACTGCAGGGACAATTCGATTTGATGTTCCGGGACTGCAAGTCAATCCAGGGAAAACTTTGGCACTTGTTGGCGGTGATGTGGTGTTAGAAGGCGGTAATTTGAGGGCAGAATCTGGACGAATTGAATTAGGAAGCGTAACCTCGCCCAGTTTAGTGAGTCTCACTGAAAATCAGTCTGGTTTTGCTTTAGGATATTCCGGAGTCAATAATTTCGGCAATATTCAACTCTCCCAAAAAGCCTCAGTTGATGCCAGTGGAGAGAGTGGAGGTTCCATTCAAGTGCAGGGGCGACAACTTTCAGTAAGAGATGGTTCATCGATTTTATCTATCACCTCTGGAACTCAACCAGGAGAAAGTTTTACTGTCAACGCTACTGAGTTGGTGGAACTCATTGGGGAATCAGCAGATGGTCAGTATGCTAGTAGTTTGTACACTGAATCTCAAAGCTCAGGTGCATCCGGAAACTTAAGAATTAATACAGGAAAGTTAATCGCCACTGATGGAGCTTATGTATCAACTTATATAGTTTCTTCTGGCAATGGAGGTAGTTTAACAGTCAACGCCAAGGATTCTGTTGAATTGATTGGGGTTGGTTTATTTAGAAGCGGTTTTTATACAGGGACGAGTCCTGGTAGTAGTGGGGATTCTGGGCAACTGACTGTAGAAACTGGGCGCTTAAACATCAAAAATGGTGGTCTAGTTTTTGCAAGTACTTCTGGGCAAGGTAATGCAGGAAATATCAATATTAATGTCAAAGATGAGGTCGCTATTACTGGCACTCAAGATGGAATTACGAGTACGATTTCTAGCAGTGTAGCTTCAGGAGCAACAGGTGATGGCGGTAACATTAATATCACATCAGGCTCCTTATCATTGAATGATAATGGTCTGTTAATTGCTAGCACTTCTGGTAACGGCGATGCAGGTAGCGTTTCTATTCAAGCTTCAGGTTCGGTCTTCCTAACAAATAGCGGCATTTACAGCTTTGTAGCAGAAAACGCTGTGGGCAATGGTGGTAGTGTTAAAATTCAAGCTGGTTCTTTCTCTCTCTTACGTGGTTCAGAAGTCAACACCAACACCCGATCGCAAGGAAATGCCGGTAAGATCGCAATCAATGCTCGTGAAACCATCGCTTTAGACGGTAGAAGCGATCGAATTTTCAGCCGTGTTACTAGTACTGTTAACTCCACAGGTAAAGGCACGGCAGGAGACATTGAGATTGTCACAGGTTCACTGAAAGTAACCAATAGAGCTTTTATTTCTAGCAGCACTGCAGGTATAGGCGACGCAGGGAACATCAGCATTGATGCCCGCGATTCCATTAGCTTTGATAATATTAGCTTTGCCGATACTGTGGTAACAGGTGTGGGCAAGGGAGGAGATATCAGGATCGCCACTGGAACTCTTTCGTTGAGTGGCGGGTCTCAACTGTCTGCCAACGTTCAAGGACAAGGGAACGCAGGTAATATTACTATTGATGCCCGCGATGCAATTAACTTAGATGGCATAACGAATATTGGAATTAGTAGCATCCAAAGCCAGATATTAACTGGAGGTATCGGTAAAGGAGGAGACATTCGGATCGCCACTGGGTCTCTATCTGTCACCAATGGTGCTCAATTAGGTGCTAACACCGATGGCAAGGGAAATGCAGGCAATATCACTATTAATGCCCGCGATACAGTGACTTTTGAAGGGACGGGAAGGAGCACTCTTGCAGGCAGAAATGAACTGTTCTTATCCAGTGAAGCAGGCAGCACTGTTGGCAGAAATGGTATAGGTAAGGGTGGAGATATTCGCATTAATGCCAGGGCGTTGTTTTTAAGAAATAGCGGTCAACTCAATGCCAATAGTTTTGGACAAGGCGATGCTGGTAACATCACTATTGATGTTGGTGATACAATAAGCTTTGACGGTGTGGGTAATAACGGTTTATTCAGTGGTGCCAACACTTTCGCAACTCAAGGCAATGGAGGCGATATCCAGCTGGCAACCGGAACCCTCTCTTTGACAAATGGTGGCAGGTTATCTACCTTCGCACGCAGAAATTCAGGCAAGATTACTATCAATGCTCGCGATGCAATTAACATTAATGGTGTGGGCAGCAACGGACTGTCTAGTGGTGCCTTCAGTTTCCTATTATCAGGAGGAAGTGAGGGTAAGGGGGGGGACATTGCGATCGCAACTGGTTCACTTTCTGTAACAAATGGCGCTCAAATCAATGCCAGCACAAGCGGGCGGGGAAATGGGGGCAATATCACCATTGATGCCCGTGATGCCATCGCCCTTAGCGGTACGGGGAGTAATGGATTATCTAGTGGCATCTTCAGTATTGTTGAATCTGGTGCTTTTGGTCAGGGTGGCAACGTTAGAGTCACAACTGGGTCTCTGTCTTTGAGCAATGGCGCTCAAATAAATTCTGGCACTGCCGGACAGGGGGACGGGGGCAACATCTTTGTTTTTGCAGATGACACCATCTCAATCGATAGCAGCTTTATTCAAGGTGCTGTGTTCCCTGGAGGAGTTGGTCAAGCCGGTAACATTGATATTCAGACATCTGGGATTTCGCTGGCAAATGGTGCAGCAATCAATTCAGTTTTATTTAGACCGTTTCGCGGTCTACCTGCGGCTAAAGGACGCGGAGGGAATATTCGTATCAACGCCTCTGATTCTCTCATTCTTTCTGGAGTGAATACTAGCGGAGAGTCTAGTGGAATCTTTACTTTAACAGACCGGGAGACATCGGGTTCAGCAGGAAGTATTGCGATCTCTACAGATAAGTTTGCAGTCAGAGATGGTGCGATTGTTTCTGCCCTCACCTCTAATTCTGATGACGGTGGCAATATTACAATTAACGCTCGTACCTTTGAAGCGATCGACGGCGGGCAAGTCAGTACCAACGCCCGCAGTCGTGGAAATGCTGGAACTATTCAACTTAATGTGACAGAAAGCGTGCTTTTAACAGGCAGCGATCCTAACTTTACCCAACGACTTGAGCAAGTGAGACAAAGACTGCAACAACCTGGAGAAACCGACCTGTTAAGTGATGTTGTTTTGAATGAAGGTTCTAGCAGTGGTATCTTCGCCAGCACAACTGCTGGTTCCACAGGGGAAGGTGGCAGCATCTTTATCGATCCCCCTGCAGTCACAATCCGAGATGGAGCAAAGATATCCGTTAACAGTGATGGAACAGGGGATGCGGGTAATATCGCGCTGCAAGCAGGAACACTCTTCCTTGACAATGGTGCGACCATTTCTGCTGAAACTGATGGCAGCCAAGGGGGTGACATTAATTTGCGGTTGGGACAATTGTTATTGCTGCGTCGTGGTAGTCAAATTTCTACTAATGCAGGTACCGACCAAGCGGGCGGTGATGGGGGTAACATCACTATCAATTCACCCTTCATTGTCTCTGTAGCTAGAGAAAATAATAATATCAGTGCTAATGCTTACAGAGGTAAAGGGGGAAATATCCGTATTAGTACTCAAGGTCTCTTTGGTATTGCAGCACGGCAGCAATCAACATCTGGAAGTGATATCACCGCTAGTTCTCAACTTGGCGTTCAGGGAGACATTGCGATCGAGCAACCCGAAGTACAGCAGAATCAAGAAATTGTAGAATTACCAGGACAAGTGCTTGATGCCAGTACCGAAGTTGCCCAAACTTGTTCCCGACGTGTTGGTTCCCGTTCATTAGGTGAGTTTTTCTTCACCGGACGCGGTAGTTTACCCCCTAACCCCCTCGAACCATTAGCAGGTACACCCGATCTCATTTCCTTGGCAACTTTGGATGGGGAAGTATCTGGGGATGCAGGGACTAGGGAGACTAGGGAGACAAAGGGACACAGGGACACAGGGAGTGTTGAAATTGTGGAAGCGCAGGGTTGGGTGAAAACTGCTGATGGTAAGATTGCTCTTGTTGCTCAAGCGCCCGAAGCAACACCGTATGCAGCCACCACCTCTGCAGTATGTCCTGTTCCAGATTAGACATTTCCAAAAAAGGACTTCCAAATAAAAAAATATCCAACTTTCTCTTGTGGTGCGGGCGTCTCGCCCGTCACGTTTTTGATACAAAGACTTTACTTTACAACCATAACAAGAAATCAGTGATTAAAATCGAGTCAGATTTAATCAAACCTATTTGATAGCTAATATGCTGGCCAGAATACGTCGTCTTTTAAGGCAATTTTTTAGTAAATCAAGAACAATCAACAATGAACCCCTCAATAAAGTGAGTTTGATTGTCATTATTTTAATTGATATATTTATCTTAATTAATGTTTTTACAGGACTGGATGATATGAGAAGAAGTCGGGCAGTTCTTTGTGAGTTTTGATATCAACTGGTTTGGGATACGCTGCTGTGTGACAGAAACTTTGCATGACTAAGTCAGCAGAAAAACCGAGACAAGCTAGTTCTTTTAACTCGTCGCGAGTCATGGGTCCGATGGTATCCTGAGAACCAACGGTTGTCATGATGGGTTCGCAGGATGTACCGGGACGGACACCAGGTAAACCGCAAGCTTTCCCCACCATTTTCTGGGCTAAGGTGTAGCCTTTGCCAGTGTCGATAGGTTGTCTGGGACGGGTGAATACTGTGCTGGGTTCTAAACCAAGGGCGAGTCTAGTTTTATCGGTGAGGGTACGTCCGATAAGCAGGGGAATGCGTCCACCAGCGCGGACTTCATCAAGGATGGTGTCTGGTTTGAGGGTGAAGGTAGCAATAACTTCGCCATCTTGGTTGGTGATTTCTCCTCTGTAGGGATAGATGGTAATCACCATCCCAGTTTCCATCTTTGTCACATCGCACTGGATGGGTAAAGCGCCTGCGTCTTCAGCGGTGTTGAAGAAAATGGGGGCGATGGTACCGCCTAGAATATACCCGCCCGATCGCTTGTTTGGTACATAGGGAATATCGTCTCCCATGTGCCATAACACTGAGTTGATTGCCGACTTCCGGGAGGAACCAGTACCAACTACATCCCCTACATAGGCTACAGGATTTCCTTTTTTCTTCAACTCGGCAATGGTTTGCAGCGCCCCAGGCATTCTGCTTTCTAACATTGCTAAAGCGTGTAAGGGAATATCCGGACGTGTGGTAGCCTGGGTTGCGGGGGATAAGTCGTCGGTATTTGTCTCACCAGGAACTTTGAAAACGGTGACGTTGATGAATTCTGGTAACGCCGGACGAGCAGTGAACCACTCGGCTTTTGCCCAAGACTCAATCACCTGTTTGGCAAAGGGATTGGTTTTGGATAATTCCAGAATATCGTGGAAGGCGTCATAAACTAACAGGGTTTTGCTTAATGCCTCTGCTGCGTATGCGGCGATGGGTTCCTTTCCTTGTCCCTTCATCACCAAAGGTGTTTCAGAAGATTCGGATAGGGATGTGGTGGGGGTTTGCAGTAGTTCGATTAAGGATTGGACGTTGTAGCCACCTACCATTGTCCCCAGCCACTGTACTGCTTGGATGGGTGAAATTAGGGGGCTGGTGATTTCCTTTTTAGCAATAGCGGTGAGAAACCCGGCTTTGACATAGGCTGCGGGATCGACCCCAGGTGAAACGCGATCGCGCAACAAATGCAGTAATGTCTCTTCTTCACCCGCAGGAGGATTTTTCAGTAATTCACATAGTTCGGATGTTTGTTGTGCATCCAGTGGTAGGGGGGGAATGCCTAGTGCGGCTCTTTCAATAACGTGTCTGCGGTATGATTCCAACATTCTGCTCTCCAGGTATTCAACCAAAAATTCCTTCCATGTTTACCATCATTCCCCACATTGGTGGAGAATTCGTCACTACAAGTGCGAGCGAGTGTGATTAATGTCCCGTGTGCGCCTTTTAGTTTAATTTTGTCTGGCAAGGACTTATAATTATCACTGGATAGTGGCTTTGCCAGCCAAGCTCTTTTAAGATAACTCTTTTGTTGGCTTTTCTTAATTGGGTTTCTGCCTATTCATAGGATAAAATATTTGACTTGTTTATTGCCAGTTCGCTGCTATTGTGTATGTCCAAAACCTACAAAGTTGAAATTATTCACCAAGGCAAAACTCAAACCTTGCAAGTTCCCGAAAATAAAACCATCTTATCAGTAGCTGATGCGGCTGGTTTGGAATTACCAAGTTCGTGCCATGCTGGTGTTTGCACCACCTGTGCTGCCCAAATTATCTCCGGAACTGTGGATCAAACGGATGGCATGGGAGTTAGCCCAGAACTTCAAAAACAGGGCTATGTCTTGCTTTGTGTGGCTTATCCTCGCTCGGATTTGAAAATTGAAACTGAGAAAGAGGAAATAGTTTATCAGTTGCAATTTGGTAAATAATGTAGAGACGCGGTATATCGCTTCTGTATGCTTGTACGGACGCGAAATATTGCGTCTTTACACACATTAGGAGTTGAAAAATGACGACTCATTTTATTACCGCAGAAATTGATTTACAACAGACTCCCACTGAACTGCAAAAAACAATTGAAGCAGAACTGAAAAAACAGGGCGAACCCCTCCGTTGGGCTATTACCTCTGTAGACGTGGAAAAGCAAACTTGTGCTGTTGAAGCAGTTGTAACTACTGTTAATGGTTAATGGTTAGTGGTTAGTAGTTGGTAGTTAGTCCGCTACTACTAACCACTAACTACTAACTACTAACTCCTCACTACTTTTTTAACTTTGTTTGTGCATCCGTATACATCTATTCTCATTGTACCTACTGGTGTTGGGGCAGCGATTGGGGGCTACGCAGGAGATGCATTGCCTGTTGCAAGAGCCATAGCACGGGTTTGCGATCGCCTGATTACTCACCCAAATGTTCTCAATGGTGCCACTTTATACTGGAATTTACCCAATGCTCTTTATGTAGAAGGCTACGGGCTTGACAAGTTTGCAGCCGGAGACTGGGGATTGCGTCCAGTACATCAAAATCGAATAGGTTTGCTTTTAGACCGAGGAATCGAACCAGAATTACGGTGGCGGCACCTACAAGCAGCAGATGCAGCTAGGGCGACTTTGGGACTATCCCTAACAGACTATGTCATCAGTGATGCACCGTTAAACGTAGAATTACAGATGTCTTCCTCGGGGGCAAGTTGGGGAACGATAGGTAACCCAGATAGCTTGTTACGGGCAGCATCGGCTTTAATTACAAAAGCAGGGGCAGAAGCGATCGCAGTGGTTGCGCGTTTTCCGGATAATATCGATGAAGAAACAGATAAAAACTACCGTCAAGGCAAAGGAGTCGATCCCATCGCTGGTGCAGAAGCTGTAATCAGTCATTTGATTGTACGAACCTTTCAAATACCCTGCGCCCACTCCCCCGCCTTTTCTCCTCCTCCTCTCGATCCCAATTTATCTCCACGTTCTGCCGCCGAAGAGCTAGGGTATACCTTTTTACCAAGCGTCCTTGTTGGTTTGAGCCGCGCACCCCAATTTATTGTCCGAGCAAATCATCAGTTGACCGAACTCAGTACCCATCCTCATGACCAACTAGGAGATATTTGGGTCAATCAAGTCGATTCAGCAATTGTACCAGCTGCCGCCTGTGGTAGCAGCGCCTTGCTAAGTTTAAGTCACAATAAGCGATGTCAGATTGTGACAGTAGAGGAAAATCAAACACAGATACAAGTTCGTCCTCAACCGTTGGGGATCAAATCAATAGAGGTAAACTCATATTTAGAGGCAGTTGGTGTATTGGTTGCTCACCAAGCTGGCATCAATCCCTCTGCCCTCAGTTCAAAAATATCCCGTTTGCGATCCTTAAATTGTGAATGATGAGTGATGAATTATGAATCATTCAACATTACCATATATTATCGTTCATGTTTCTTTTTCATTCCCCTCCTTGAGGAAACTCCCGTGGCACAACAGCACAAGCACGAGCCAGAAATTCCATACTTGACACGCACCCAAGTGTTGGTAGCAATGGGAGTAACTGCGGTTATGTTGTGGATAGTCGCCAAACTGTGGTTGCGTTTTGGCAATTTTACCTTAATGACCTGGCGTTGGCACCAAACGGAGCTATTGCTGGGGGTTGTTTTGGGTTTATCTATCACTGTTTTAAGTGGCATAGCCTATCGTCTTTGGACTCCCTACCGTAGAAGCGCAAATTACTACTTAGAAATGGTACTGAAGCCCCTCGCTTTACCAGATATTCTGTGGCTGGGGCTGTTACCAGGCTTAAGTGAAGAATTATTATTTCGCGGTGTCATGCTACCAGCCTTTGGATTCAATCATGGAGCTGTGATTGTATCCAGTCTGTGTTTTGGTATCTTACACCTCAGTGGTGCCCAACAATGGCCTTACGTTGTTTGGGCGACTATCGTCGGGTTACTACTGGGCTACAGTGCCCTTCTAAGTGGTAACTTACTGGTGCCAATTATTGCTCATATTATGACTAACATGATTTCTAGCTTTATCTGGAAGCTAGGAGAATCTTCTTTAAAAATATAATATGAACGGGATGGGCATCGATGCCCGTCCAACTATGTCATTTATAGTACATTAGCTGACTTTCAAACCAACAGCTGCTGCAAGTGCGATCGCGTGTGGTAAAATCTGATGTTCTTCAACCTGAATCCTAGCATGGAGCGTTTCAGGCGTATCATCGGATAACACGGGCACAGCAGCTTGCATCACAATCGGCCCGCTATCCATTTCCAAACGAACCAAATGCACCGTACAGCCAGCAATTTTTACTCCAGCCGCAAGTGCGTCTTCTATAGCGCGGGACCCCTTAAAACTAGGTAACAAGCTGGGATGAATATTGATAATTCTGTCAAAGAAAGCGTCTATTAAAACCGATGTCACCAGTCGCATCCAACCTGCCATAACTACCCATTCCACCCCGTACTGCTGCAAAGTTTCCACAATTTGCCCATCCAACTCTTCACGGCTTTTGCAGTCACGGTGATTGAGAAGCACAGCAGGAACACCCCTCTTTGCTGCCCGTACTGCAGCATAAGCATCTGGGTTGTTATAAATTAAAACCTGAATCTGGGCAGATAAGCGGCCGTCTTCGATTGCTTGAGCAATAGCCTCAAAATTACTGCCATTTCCCGAAGCCATGATTCCTAGTTTTACGGGGGGTTTTGTAGAAAATGTGGGAGCAGTGATATTCGGAGAAACTAAGCTAGGGGTAGAATCAAGGCGAAGCGTCATAACGGTAGGAAGGATTAATTTGTCAATGCCACAAAAATATACTAAGTCGTGGTTAGATAATGATACAGTTGCGGCATGGATTTTTCTTTCTCCAGCAGTCATTTTGCTGGGTATATTTGTAATTTTGCCCATTGCTTATTTATCTTTCCTTAGCTTTACTGCAGGAAGCTTTACTTCAGCAGGGACTTACTGGGTAGGTGTAAAAAATTATTTGCGCTTGCTATACGATACTGATTTCTTGCAAGTTATTTTTAATACGGCTTACTTTACCGTTGCCACTGTCATTCCCAGTTTGGTGATTTCCCTGGGATTGGCAGTGCTGTTGGATCGTTCCTTTGCTTTACGAGGATTGTTGCGAACAACCTATTTTTTACCCTCTATCGTCTCGTTGATTGCTGCGGGTTTGGGGTTCCGGTGGTTGTTTCAAACAGACGGACCAGTTAACGCGCTTTTAAATAGCATTGGCATTCCATCAATTTCCTGGCTGAGTGACACCTTTTGGGCAATGCCAGTGCTCATTTTATTAAGTATTTGGAAACAACTGGGTTTTAACATGGTCGTCTTCCTAGCCGGACTCCAAGCAATTCCTTCCAATCGTTATGAAGCAGCAGAATTAGATGGGGCAAATGCTTGGCAACAGTTTTGGCATATCACTTTACCCGGATTGGTGCCCACTTTAATATTTGCCACCGTCACCACTATGATTTTTACATTACGAAGCTTTGAACAAGTTTACGTCATAACTGGTGGTGGTCCGTTAAATTCCACTAATTTATTGGTTTATTACATTTACCAAGAAGCTTTTGGTCAATTTGATTTTGGTTATGCTGCTGCTGCTGCAACAGTTCTTTTAGCAGTGACGCTGGTTTTAGTGTATTTGCAACTGCGGAGTTGGGGAGAGGAAAGTTAAATTTTCCACTAACCACTAACCACTAACTACTATCAATAAGACATTTGAGTTTCTCTTGCTGGTTCTCTTGCTTGTTCTAGAGTATGCAGCGTGTTCAACGATAGAAAACCGAAACCAACTTTAGACGCAATATCTAGCAGTGTGTAAAACATCGTCTCAGAACCTTGACCAAAAGTTCTGAAACCTTCTGGGCTGAGAATCCAAACAATTGGATAAAGTGACCACAGCACCAGATGCACTGTTATTAACTTGCGGAATGCTTGCTTTGACCTGGGGTGTTGGCGTTCTGCTTCAATACGATACGGCTGTACGAGCAAATAGACAATGGCAATGTAAGCAGCACAACTTACGATATACCAGATGTAACTCATCGGCTTTGGCGTTACTGTAGCGACAAAACCAGTGGCTAACATATATGCATTTGCTCCCACTAAGCTACCTGTAATAGGTAGACTTGCTCTTCCCAAGAAAGTTAAATCTACTAGCAACAGGGGAGTTGAAAAAAACCAAGTGAGGAACCGCACCCAATAGGTTGGGCGATCGTTGATAATGTTAACTCCCAGACCAAATGCCATTGCGAGATACAGCCCAGCCGCAATTAAGCAAATAAAAACGGAGAGGGTGGGATTTGAACCCACGAATAGGTTACCCTATTAACGCATTTCGAGTGCGCCGCATTCGACCACTCTGCCACCTCTCCATATTCAGGGCTATGATACAAGATGCAAATCAAAATTATATGCCCTATCCTAAAATATAGCATACAATTTAGATAAATGCACCTATTTTGTCTTGGGAAGTATCACAAAAATAAAAAACCGATCGCTACCAAGGCACCCGTAGAAGTCTTACTTTCGTTTGTTAGGGCTTACCCAAGGCGTTCTTGGTAATAGCTTTGCAGCAAATTCTCCAACTTCTCTTCAGGACAGCAATCAATCAAGGCTTCGTACATCTCTAACAATTTTGCTGCGCTGTCTCCCAGTGTTGGGCTAAATTCCCAAACATCCTGTACCCATTCTTGAGAAGGTGTATCCTCAAAAATTAACCGTTCTAGCAATTGCTTCGCTTCTATTTTAGAAATAGACATAATATTCTTTTATATAGTGAGAAAAAATAGACGTTGATTGCGATAGCTTTGCTACAGCATAGCGGCAGAACGCCCATTTAGTGCTCGTGTACTAATGATTGTGTTACTGTCGCACCAACTATTCCCTATCAGCGGTCTGTGCCATAACAACTCTCTACCTCCAAAATTTAGCTAAAACAGTTCCTAATAGAACGCTAACCACTCCCAGTATTGCACTACCTGCCCAATAGAAACTGACTTTTAACAAATTGCCACGATTTAACAAGGTGATAGTATCTAAACCGTAAGTAGAGAAAGTTGTGTAGGCTCCCAGAAACCCAGTTGCTACCAATAACCGTATTTCTGGAGAAATAATTGATACCTTATTGAGAGCCAGGGTTGTGAAAACCCCCATAGCAAAGCAGCCACTGATATTGATAAAAAAGGTGCCGTAGGGAAAATTCGGTCCAAAGCGTTGGGCGAACCATAATGTTATGTAGTATCGGCTCAAAGCACCTGCTACAGCACCCAAAGATACAGCGATTGGATTGCGAATGTTCATCTCAACTCAGAGTAAAGCTGTCATGACATAGTTTGTCACGTAATGGAAATATTTTCTCAGTTCCCCAGCTGCTTTGGTTGAGATTTGCGATGAGTGTTCCCAATTAGGAATGTAGCGATCTTCAATTAATTTGAATGCTTGTAAATAAGTTTCGATTGATGGTTGCTGATGGGTTATAATTCCTTGATACAGCAGATGAGGTTCAATCCCATTTTCTAAACAACTTCCCAGCAGCTTTAAATATCTACTGAGCTGGCAGCGAAATACTTCTATCTGAGGATGTTGGCTACCTAACAACTCGCTAGCAACTTCTTGTGCTAATTCTTCTTTATGAACTAGTAGCCAGTGTCCAGCTTCCAAACAAGCTGCTGTGTGTTCTTCTAGAGTTGGAAGCAACGTACTCAGCTGTTGAATTTGTGCTAGAGATTCCTGCAACTTGTGTTGTTTGGCTTGAATATCTGTGCCGATTCCATTTTCTTCTAAATACTTCTTCTGTTCTAGCTCGGATATTAATTCTTCAACAGTTGGTTTTATGCTTTGAAGAATAATGTGTGTTTGATCTTTCAGGACTTCCAACACTTGCTGACGTAGGTCATACTCTACAAACTTATCTAGCTGATTTTTCGTACTATTTTGCAAAAATGCGAACTGCTGCTGACAATGTTGAATCAGCGAGTCCAGACGCTGCTCTGTGTTTGGTAGACTTTCATAGACTCTTCGCTCAAGATAATCAACCCGTCGTTGTAAAGATTTGACAGATGCACGATGGAACCAAGGGCTGAAAATAAATTCTACAAATTCCTGCAAAATTCTTCCAACCTTATGTAGCAACCCTGTTTTGTTTACGTTCTGTGCCATTGCCTATTTTAGAACATAATCTACTAGCGCAATTTTATACTTTTTTTCTTGCTCCAAAATAAATAATTTTTATCATTTTTTAGATATGTACGACTAATTTTTAGTTCTTTTTATCTAGATTTTTTAATCCTCTACTTTCCCTAATTTTTCTTGTATTCCTGCGTTTCCTACTTTTCTGGCAAAAGTCACTTTGTGTACTTGGAGCCAAAGAATTTCAAGGGGCTATTGAGCCAACAAAACCTATTTTTTAAGATATTTAGATATTGGGTTTGTGATTGAGCTTTGTGCATCTAGCAATTGGTAGAGATCAACTGGCGATCGCAAATTTTGGTGAGTCTTCCAGAGAGAATTTGGGAAACCCGTACCGAATAGGGGCAAAATTTCTACCACCTGAATCTGTGTTTGGGTTGATAAAATTGGACTGTGGCTTAAGTAATGCTGTGGTTAGCAAGTTATTGCGTGTGAAAATGCAGCATGACAAGGAGACCAAAATATGAGAAACCAATTTAAAACCGCAGCTTTACTGGGTTTACTGAGTGCAATTTTGATTGCTATCAGTTATTGGGTAATAGGTGGTACCACTGGTATCATCATGGGTATTGCCCTAGCAGCAGCGACCAACTTATTGTCCTGGTATCAATCAGATAAGATTGCACTGGCAGCATACCGCGCACAGCCAGTATCACCACAAGAAGCACCGGGATTGTATCAAATGGTTCAGCGATTGTGCGATCGCGCTAATTTACCTCTCCCGGAAATATATATCGTTCCCAGCCCAGCCGCCAATGCTTTTGCCACGGGGCGCGATCCGGAACACGCTGCAGTTGCAGTGACTGAAGGCATTTTGAATTTACTGCCAGAAGATGAACTCGAAGGTGTTATCGCCCACGAATTAACTCACATCGCTAACCGCGACACCCTGACACAGGCTGTTGCTGCCACAATTGCAGGAGCCATCTCGTTCCTCGCCCAAATTGTCAGCTACAGCATTTGGTATGCTCCATATTCTCGGGACGATCGCAACAACGGACCAAATCCTTTGGGTTTGCTACTAACCGTATTTCTTGCCCCAATTTCTGCAACAGTTATCCAATTGGCAATCTCACGCACGCGAGAATATGCGGCAGATGAAGGTTCTGCGAGATTGACGGGGAATCCTCGTGCTTTAGCCCGTGCATTGCAACGTTTGGAAGCGACAGCAAAGCAATTTCCTCTCCACGCCAACCCAGCTTTTGAACCACTTTTGATTACAAATGCGTTTTCCGGGCAGTTCCTCAGCAGCTTGTTCTCCAGTCACCCCTCTACGGAAGCAAGAGTTGAGGCTTTGCTAAAGTTAGAGCAAGAACAGCGTTCTAGAGGATTGATTACCAGTTATTAGTTAGCAATCGGTGGTTGGTAGTTGTCTTGCTACTAACCACTAACATTTACAGGCGGTTAGCTCATAAGTATGGGAGTGTCAAGCAAACAAAAGGCGCAAAATCCCTTACCACAGCGTCAATCAATTTTTGCGTGAGATTTCTTTAACTGAAATTATTAGAATTGCTATTGATGCTAGATAATAGAAAAGCTTTAACATTAACTTGCATTCCCTAGCTCTGTAGACCAATCAACAGTGCCACAGCTATCAAAGCAATGGCAAATGCTACCAATCGAGTATTGAGCAATCCCCAACGGGTGCAACGGGCGATGGTTCGCAACGCCGTATTACGCGATCGCACTGCACCCCCTAACCCCCGCCGAGCTGCGGCTGGTTCATGCCCGACTTGCGCTCGCCCCGCTCGCTGAAGTACCCTTCAAGAGGAAGGCTCTGATTATGGTAACGCCACCAGTCTCGACTATTAAGAATACTCCAGAAGGAGCCACCTCTGCCCGGAAGAATGGATTCAAGGGGTCAGCAACTTCTAGCGAGCTGCAATTGTTGGACAACTGGCTTAATATCCAAGCGATCAACCTGATGCGCCATGCCAAATCTCTGCGACCCTTTACCAAGAATGAATTTGGGACAGGTTCGGTGGCTCCAAGTGAGGCACACATTGAGGCGGTTAACCGCTTTATTGACAAATTCCGCAGCAAAGTGGTGGAAATGGCGCGTTGGGTGGAAGCGGCGGCTAATGCTGCTCGCAGGGAACCAACTACAGAACGGTTGCAAGTGCTATTGGAACGCAAACACCAGGTCAGCGATCGCGTTCTTTATATAGAAGGAATTTGGGACTTTTATTTTGACTTGTTCGTCCAGCGCTTATCTAGTTTTGCTGAACAATTGCGATCTGTAGACCGAATTGCTGCTAACTGTTATGAAGACCTCTATGTGGGTTTAGGCACGGCTCAACCTACCCCCAACCTGTTGCCTTTTAGCTATGCCAATTCGGGCTTCAGTCCCGCGACTTTTCGTCGAGGAGTTCCCCTGCGACGGCTACGCCATCACCCTAACCTTTTCCCTTTGATTGTGTTGCCGCAACATCGTTTAGATAATGTCTGGGCATTATCGAGCGTGTTGCATGAAGTCTCTCACAACCTCCAAGCAGATTTGGGTTTGTGGGAGGAAATTCCCGCCCGCGTCTACCAACGGCTGACTGCTGAAGGAAAATTTTCTCCTGAGATTGCCAGCATCTGGGCACAGTGGCATAAAGAAACAATGGCAGATATGTTTGCTCTGGTTTTGGGCGGTCCGGCGGCGATAGAATCGTTAATGGATGTAGTGGGGCGATCGCCTGCCAGTACAGTACGCTTTAGTCCTTTGTCTGTCCATCCCACCCCTTATCTGCGGGTTTTCATCAACCTGATTCTGCTACGGCGGTTGGGATTTGAGAAGATGGCTGGCGATTTAACACGGGTTTGGCAGCGCCTTTATCCCCGTCTCACTCCCAAGGACATTCCCCCCGCGTTCATGAAAACTTTCTTTCCGGCGGCAGAAATGGTTGTAGATACAATGGTGTTCCAGCCCTACAACCAGTTGGCGAATAAGTCTTTAGCACAAGTGGTCAAGTTCGGTCCAGCGCAAATGGAGATGGTGGACTTAGCAGCGCGGCGGTTGGCAGTTGGACAAGACCCCGTAACTGTGCCCGTGCGTTTCATGATTAGTGCTGCGCGGTTGGCTTTAGATCGCCAGTTGGCAACACCGCAAGCAATTACTGATAATTTTTACCGCATCTTAGGGAGGAGATAAAATGGCAGAATTAACACAAGAAGATAGAGAGATTTATGAAAAGCTAAAAGTAGCTTTTGCTACTCTTAATTATCCTAGCACTCCTATCGGACAAATTACCACATCTGTAAAAAATGAGCTTCAAAAAACCTTGAACAATGATACTGGTGAACTCCGCAGAAGAGTAGATTTAGTGAATGGTTACTTAAAAATTCAAGCTCTGCTTTCTCCGGATAAATCAGCAGATGTTCGGGAGATTGTAAATCTTAATAATCAGCTTGACCGCTCTTTGAAAGTAGTTGAAGATGAGATAGTAGACCTAACCAATGAAATAGAAATCATCTCTTCGGATAGTCTATTGTTACAATTTTTAAGAAGGCTCTCATGCTCTCAAAATTTGATAAATTGGACAGAAGCCCTGTTAAGCGATCGCGACCCTAATTTAACCGAGGAACAAACTAAGCAATTAATTCAATCTTGGGGACAAGCGGTTCACAAGTTTGTAGACGACGCGAGGAAAAAAGACGAGTCTTGCGATCGAGTGACTCCCGGCGAGCCAGAAACCTTTGCCAACTTCTTTGGTATCCACAATGAACTAGAAACACTCTACAGTAGGCTGGCGGATACCGACACTGTTCAGAGAGCACGTTAAATTCTGCAATGTCTCCCACGTCTCCTGTCTTCTTTGTAATTACAAGGAGAAAAATTTAACCTATGGCAATAGATGATTTATCTCTAAGTCGTACTTACGCTCAACAATCTAAGATGTTACGTCGAGGATTGATGGCGCAACTTTATGCAACTAAAGCTATTAATCCCGTTGGCGATGCCGAAGGACAAAATGGTTTGCTATTGAGCGACCTTCTGAGTAGTTTTAAACGCTATGCAGGTAATCAACAAACTGCTTATGATAACGGTTCCGTGCAATCTAGTCCAACTAACACTTCTAACCAGTGGGAACGCATAGTCGATAGAGCAATTCACCAAGTTTTAGGGCGCACGCCTGGTAAAGGTGCAACTAACTTTATCAATGCTCTCAATACTGCTTTTCCCGACAACGGTTATGGCACAGTGGCTACCATGCCAACTTACACAACTAATGGCTATAAAGGTATGGGTTTGTTGGCGGAAGTTTCAACAGAGCAAGCAATTCTCTATCGTCAAGTTAGTATCAATATGGCTGATGCCTTGAAGGTGTTGGCAGACATTGAATATTTTTCACCCCAAGCAGATAAGGAAAGTGTTGAATCTTTGAGGGAACTGATTCGCTCGCAAATTAACGTGCTAGTGGAAGAGTTTCGCAGAGCAGACGAACCGCGAGTGTCAAGAGTAGAGTCTTATCTGCGCTCCCTGGATGAATACGTGAGTGAATTTGGCAAACAGGCATACCTGAACAACCCCCGTCTCGCAGTCACAATTGAAGATGAAGAGCAAGTAACCAACTTTAAATTACTCAAATCTTATCTCAAAACCCTCAGTCAAGCTTGGGCGAGGTACTACAATTCAGAAAAATCTGGTCGTTGGGATTCTTTAAGTATCAGGGTCGATCGCGCCAGAGTTTTGTTACCAATAGTTGCCCAAGCTAACCTAGATTTTAGCAATGCCTTAGAGTCAGTCGGTTTGAGTGAAAACGAAAGACGTTCTCGCGCTAGTTTGTTTACAGCGCTGGATTTACCTGCAATTTTGGAACTTGACAGACGTAGTCAAAGTAGCCGTCCCGATCCATCCTTCTTAGGGACTTGGCTACCCAATATAACTGTCAGTGACTTGATTGACTGGTTAGATCGATACTCAAATACAGAAGCTCCCAGTGCTTTGGAGAGTACCTATGGCATCGATTTTGTTACCGATCAAGCAGATCGCTTATTTTGGACGATCGCTCCTATTGTCGCCCATCTCAAAACCATTGTTGCCAGTAATTCCTCCAGTCAATCAACCCTCAAACAAATTCTCTCCAACGAACGAGTCACTTGGGCTTTGGATAATCTTTTAAGTCAACTGAATGCTTTAGCCGAGCTAGCTGCTTAATCGAGAATCGCCACATCGCGAGTTCTAATTTCAAGACAATAGGGAGTTTCTTATGCCAACAACAAATGAGTATGACAAGCGCAACGACCAAGCGGCGGCGCTATTGGAAGAAACAATTAAAAATTTAGGTCCGGAATTGATAGCTAATCCTCAATTAGCGGAAATTCTCAATCGCAAGGTTGACGAGCAGATTAATGAGTATTACAAAACACAAAATGGTAAAGGAGCACCTGCTGACGGTGGGCTGGCTGACTTAATTGGTTTGGGAAAAGATGCTCCTGGAAATTTAGGCGATACGCAGATATCAAGGGGTGTAGTTGATTACGATGATACCGTTACCAGCGATCGCATTTTGGCAACTGCCGACCTTTACTATATCTGCATTCACGAATTTTTGGGTGTGTTCCGAGTGCTGAACAAACTGCAAGAGTTATTCCGGGCTGGAACCTTGCGAATTTCCAGTGGTGTAGGAGCTTACGGGCTCTACCGCTTTGATAAGCATAATATTCTCCGTTATCGCCAGCGCGATCGCTTGCGGGCTTACCGTCGTGTCTTTGGATACACGAGAGTCGATCCGGGCTCCAACGCCCGCCCTAACCCACAGTTTCACGGTTTATTCGTCCACTTCATTGCCGAAACTGCCAAATACTGGCGCGACAAACGCATCAGCGAAGTGATTCGAGAACGAGCCACAGACCCTACCTTTGGTTCAATTGCGATCGTCCGTCGCGCAGGATTAGATTTACGCAACAATCTGAAAAACTCTTCCTATGGCTACATCAACGTCCTGCGAGTAGAAACTTCTCAAGCATTAGCCGAAGCCTTTAAAGTCCTGGAAGCGCCAGACGTGCGTGCTCAATTTGGTGCTGATAACGCTTGGGAACTGATTGAACTGGTGCTATGGCAATATTTCCACGAATCAGTCCACGCCAGCACTATGAATCGCATGGCTGTTACCGGACGAGAAATTATTCGCTGGCTGGCAGAACCTTTCATTCTCAAGAAAAACCGCACAGATTTCGAGGCTCTGTTGTATCGGATTGCAGAAGCTTCAGAAGAATGGATTTCCAGCGAGGAAGGTATGCGGATGACTCGCCCGACACCGCCACCACGGAATATTTACGTACCGGGTGCGCCGCCAAGTGGGATGAGAAGAGATCCAGTATTAGACATATCCAAATCCCTACCGGAACGATTTTAGGGCGAGATTTGACTGCTTACCCAATCACAAAATACGTTTCTACGTATAAATTATGAATCAGCAAAAGTGGTTATTTGAAACTCCATTGACTCTAGTAGATTTTGAAACTACACCTGTATTAGGTGGTGGATACCGGAATCTGCTGAGTGCATCTCAGGATAGCAAGTTATGGGGCAAAGGAGGAAATTATACGATCGCATGGAATAAAACTTGCACTAGCCCAGCCCGGTATAGCGGTGAGACAAACAACTTACAGGATAGACTACAACATCACGTGCAACATATGCGTCGTTTTGGTCTCGATCCCAGCAAATACCAAGTATTAATTACAAACAAACAAGACAAACCCCAAACTAAGACAAGCAAGCACTCAAGGCTTGAAAAACAGGGAGCATCAATTCGTTATGCCAAACGCAGAGGATTTCGCACAACAAATCAGATCGGAGGTAAGTTGCAAGAATCTGAATATTTGTTTGAAGTTTTGTAATCTTGCATTGTTGAATTGCTCGACCCAATCAGAAATTTTATGCTGGGTTTTACATCTCTAGCTGTTGCACCTTTATCTTACAGCCGCCACAACCAACAGCGATCGCGCTGGCTTTCCCAACTGTCCGAACTTATTGCCTTCCCTACTATCTCCGCCCAGACCAAGCACCGCCGCGACCTGCAAGCTTGCGCCCAATGGTTAGGGCGTCACTTAGCAGAACTGGGATTGCACCACGTACAAATTTTACCGGGAATTAGAGGCAGCTTACCTAGTGTCTATGGGGATTGGTTACACGCACCTGGAAAACCCACCCTCTTACTTTACGGTCACTACGATGTCCAGCCTGTTGACCCCCTAAGAGCTTGGCAAACTCCTCCCTTCAAAGCTACTATCATCGGCGAAAATCTGTATGGGCGGGGCGCTAGTGATGATAAGGGACAATTTTTTATTCACTTGAAAGCCATTGAAAGTTACTTGAGAACTACGGGAAAGTTACCTTTAAATATTAAGGTTTGGTTAGAGGGTGAAGAAGAAATCAGTAGCCCCAACCTTTCGGCTTTTTTGAAGCGGGAAGTTTCTCGATTAAAGGCAGATGCAGTCCTGGTGTCGGATACAGAAATGTTAGGTCGCGATCGCCCATCTATTATCTATGGTTTGCGGGGTAATCTCTGGTGTGAATTGACCGTAACTGGACCGCGTCACGACCTCCATTCTGGACGTTACGGCGGTGCTGTCCTCAATCCCCTCCAGGCGTTAAGTGACATTATTTCCGGGCTCCATGACCGTAAAGGACGAGTTGCCATTCCCGGTTTTTATCAACAAGTTAAACAATTAGAACCAACAGAACGCCAAAGGATTCGCTGCTGCTGCAAACGTGACCAACAAATTTTGCATGACCTCGACTTACCTCTAGGTTGGGGGGAAGCAGGTTACAGTTTATACGAGCGTATAACTATTCGCCCCGCCCTGACCGTCAACAGTATCACCGGGGGGTATTCTGCATCAGGAAGTAAAGCTGTTATTCCCAGTCGAGGCTTGGCAAGATTCAGTATCCGGCTAGTTCCGAACCAAGACCCCACAAAAATTGCCCAACTTACTCAGCGCTACGTTCAATCTCTGACCCATCCCGCCATTCGCAGCCACTTAAAAATCACAGGAGGTGCGCGTCCTGTTCTTTTACCCAAAGACCATCCAGTAATAGCCGCAGCAGTCCAAGCTGTGAAAAAAACTTGGGGAGTTGCTCCTGTATTTACCCGCAGTGGCGGCACAATTCCCTTGGTTGAGCAATTATATCGGCGGTTACGCGTACCAATTGTTCTCCTGGGTTTTGGGCTTCCTGACGATGACATCCATGCCCCAAATGAGAAAATGAGCTTGCCTAACTTTTTTCAAGGGATTGAGACGATTATCCAATTTTTGGCGGAGTACGGAAATGATTGTTGATTGTCACTGTCACGCGGGAAAAGGTGACCTGCTCAGAGGTCCTTGGGATACTAACGCACCTATTGAAATTTACCTCAAACGGGCAAAAGCTGCTGGAATTGACAAAACTGTCATTTTCTCACCCTTCCACAGCAACTACGAACACGCCAACGCCAATACCGCCCGCATTGCACGGCGTTATCCAGGTCGCTTTCTCTGCTTTGCAACCATCCATGCTCAACGCGACAAAGGACGAATTTTTCAGTTAATCGAACAAGCCGTTACCCAGTGGGGGTTTTGTGGTATCAAAGCCCACCGAATGGATGGTCCTGCAACCCGCGAACTCTGCGAAGTTGCCAGAACCTTTCACCTTCCGATTCTCTATGACCCCACAGGAGAAACAGATTTGGTAGAACTCCTAGCCAGTGAATATCCTGATGTTAACTTTATCATTCCCCACTTAGGTAGTTTCGCTGATGATTGGCGTGCTCATTTGAGGGTTATTGACCAAATAGCTCGTTTACCTAATGTTTATACGGATACGTCAGGAGTACGGCGGTTTGACTATTTGGAGCAAGCAGTCAAGCGAGGAGGCGCAGGAAAAGTTTTATTTGGTACAGATGGACCTTGGCTACATCCAGGCCTTGAACTTTATAAAATCAGGCTTTTGGGTTTATCATCCCAACAAGAGGCTTTGGTTCTCGGTAAAAATCTACTGCGACTCGTTAGAGGCACCACCTCCTCAAAGGAAATAGCGATATACAATTATACAAAATTAAGATAAGTAAAAAATTCTACAGTTGGCTTAAATTGTTTCAAATTATAGAGTTAGAAATATTGCTTAATATTAATTTGATATGGGTAAACAGATTATCTGGAGCTTATTTCCAGCTACTCCCAATCTATAACTATGTTAATTTTTAGACATATTTAGAGGTGTGTTATTGCAATGTGAGCGTGAAAGATGAAGAGTATTTTTTCTGATAATGGTTGATATATATATGTTTTATTGTTTTTATTTGAACTAGCTAGTACATTTCACGCCAATTTAATTTTATTTAATTGTTTGCCAAGAAGAGTTATGTTTAGTAATGTTTTTTAAAAATTGTAATTTCTTACTTAGATATAATGAGTAAATTCAGGAAACTTGCATTAAACAAACAAGTAACTAATTCCATTTTAAGCACGTCTATTATTGGTTACAAAGCCATAACAATTTGGGTGCGTCGGTAGCTTTAGTCCGAATAAATAGCTATTGTCGGGGAAATTTATGAGCCAGTCACATGATATGAATTTGTCTCTTCAAGGCTTAGATGTCAATACATTTTTTGATAGTATTGGCTTCATTTATTTAGAAAATAAATACTATCTAATTTGCATTCGCTCTAGTTCTTGCAATGACAAGGAAGTAAAATCTGTCAATTTTCAAGAAGTGACTCACTTTGAACTCAATCAAAAACGATATCTAGTTTTTCAAGCAGAACCAACTCCAACTGTTTCGGAAAAAGATGGGGAATTAACAAGTATTCTCACTTCAAGAGAGCTTCAAATTGCGATTCTTGTTGCATTAGGAAAACAAAACAAGCATATTGCCAAGCAACTCCAAATTAGCGAGTGGACTGTTTCTGCTCACCTACGTCGGATATTTACGAAGTTAGGCGTAGGAAGTCGTGCAGCTATGGTCTATAAATGTTCTTCCTTAATTTATCAGAATTTGTCTTTTCAGTAAGTCAGTCAGGGTGAATAAACCAGCTTGGCGTTAGGGCTGGTAGTGGATAGCCGTTAGTGGTTAGTGGTAGTGGTTGGTAGGTTCGAGAGCATCTCAACATTTATTTATATATAGCAGTTCTATTTGAGTAGTAGGGGAGATGTCAAGCTATTCTTCGCTCTACTCTAAGAGCAGACACTAAAGATACGAGCCTTTTGATAATTTTTTGCCAATCATTTATCGATGCAGGTTTGGCAAAATGCTGAACATTCATACTTTCTAGCTGACTCACTTCACTTGGACTTGCAGAACTAATCATTGCCACCACAGGTATGTCTTTGAGGTGAGGTTGCTGCTCGATCCATGTCACTAACTCAATACCACTCATACCTGGTATTATAATATCTGCCAACAATATGAGTTCTGGTAACGAGAAGTAGTTTTTTCTACCATATTGTCCAATCTCTGATAAGTAATACGCAGCCGTAAATCCATCTTCTACAAATTGCAAAGAAACTGGCAATTTAGCTTTGGCAAGAATGCGCTGAATTAGCCGCAGTTCAGGTAAATTGTTTTCTACCAGAAAAATAGATACTGGTTCCAAGTTAGCCATATTTGTTATTGAGTAAACACAAAGTATAAAAAGTGCTTTGAGGTAGATGTCGCACCTGTTCCAGTAAAAATAAATTTGTCAAAAGGAACTTTGTTATTGAGTTTAGGGATCAATTATGAAGAAGTTGGGGAGATTATTGCATCCGTAGATATACGTAATGCACGCGGATAGCTTAAAGAATCTCTGAGTATATTTGCGTGAAACTACAGTTGAACATCCAAAATGGATGGTTTCCTCGCTTTGACATAGTGCTGTCATATTTACTATGCAAGATAGTAATAGAGTTGTTATTCAGTTAAAGATGTTTCACACTTTCTCTCTAAACAAATCTACAAGCGCTTTTCAGGTTTTAGTCGCTGGACTTGCAGCCACTCTGTTTGCATCTGGGTTAACACCTAACATGGAACGGCAAATTAACCAACCAGTGTCTCAACTAACGGCTTCTCGTTCCACAACCCCACAAGATGTGACAGAACAATTTGGTAAACCAGCGCTTGTTTTAGCAGCATTGGTAGCAGGTAGCATTGTTGTTGGTACTGCTTTGACAGAAACAAGGGATAAAGGTACAAATATGATGAGTACTTCCTTGTCTAAAAATCAAGAAAATACTATCCTGATTTTTAATCGAGCTAGCCGTAAGCTGCAGAAAGAACTTCTTCTATTGTTACATGGCGATCGCGAAGCAGCTCATCGACTTTTAACTCAAGCAATGCTAAAGCATCCGAACAAAACCGCAAATTGGTATTTTGAAAAGGTTATTTACGATCTAGAACGCCATCGCCGTGCTTAAAAATTTCTAATATATATAAATCTGTATTCTAGCAGAGGCTCTAACCCTTACAAAGGACAAATGACAACTCTAGCCCTGTCTACAGTTTTGGCATTCTTATTTAAATCAGTGAATAATTCACGAGATACGCTCCTAATTGAATAATCAGCTTCACTTTGAAGATTCTGGAAACCAGCATTAGGATGAAGTAAAACAAACAGAACTGGAATCTTTGTTTGTTGTTCAACTATGCGGAGAGTACCACCTCGAAACTTTTGATCTTCACGGAAAGTCCGCAATGCCCAAAGGCGGTGTTGTCCATCGACAGCTACTGCTAGTACTCTATCTTCATCCCAACGCAGTCGAGCAGAAAGCCCGATAGAAACAAATTGAACACCTTCAAAATTAGCAACCTGAGACTGTGGATGGTTCCATTGTGCATCATCAGGATCGGTACCATCCCAAGGTATTGGTGGAGGAACGATAGTTGTATCCTCATTGAAGGTATCCTTAATCTTGCCATCAACTCCTTTTGGCATCAATACAATCGTAATTGCATTGAAAAACTTTAGCTTTTTAGGATCGAGAAGGTAGCCTTTTACAATGTCGTCCTCTACCCTCTTCTCGTCAATCTCTCGCTGAAAAAGTTCTTTAAGCGACCATTTTGTGTCTAAGGAAGCGGGAATTTGTTCAGCTATTTTCAGTTCATCAATGGCTCGGTTAATTTCCATTAATGACAAAAAGTAGGGTAGAGATATACCTTCTGATAATGTATAAGTTCCAGTTAAACCATAAAGAGGTTTATTAAATCTTGACTTTCCTTCATTATTGGGAAATATAAGCATTTCTTTCAACCGTATCTAAGAGTAAATGATGGAAGAAACAGTCTGGATAAAATATCTTCAATCAAACTATCTGAAGTGGATTCAAATGCTTCAGATTCTTCCAAAACTTGATTATCTAATTCATTATCCTCATTGGAATTATCTACAGAGACGTTTAATGAATTATTAGATGTATAAATCACTAAAAGTCTGCATCTATTAATGTTATGACCAGCAGATGCAAGGCGTTCACGTAAAATGCTTCCTTCACTCAAATGGCTCCGAATTCTAGAGTAGAGATTACTTGCCTTTCCTATATACAAAGGCTGCTGAAATATAAAGGAATTATTCAACAATATGAAGAGCAGTTGACGGAACGATGGATCTGCAGCAAATTCTCTAAGGAGAGCTTCTTTAGAAAAGAAAGTTTCTGGTTGAAGTATTATCCTGTGTGCTGGGGGCAGGTGTGCTTGTCTGGGAGCAGAGTGACCTTTACATAGTTCATCAACTATAAATTTAACGAACAAATCAGGATCATCTACAACAGATGGCTCAAGCTGGAAACGGCGATACCAAGCATAGACTCCACTAATAGAACTGGGAATACGGCTTAAAATAGCATTAGTTCCACGTAGCTGTGCTAAATCGTACAACAAGACGTTTTTATTCAGCTGTTGTACAGCATCATGCCCTTCTGGCAAAACCACAAAATAGGCTCCCTTTACACACCTCGTACCACCGTAGCACAGAGGTATATAAACCGCTATATTTATTCAGGGTAACTCACGCAATATTACAGAATTGGTGGAAGTCCTACTTGCTTGGGTTCAACGAATTTGCCATCAAAACCTATTGTTTTATTTTCAATGGTTCTAACTTTAGCTAAATCTTTACGCAGTTGGGCACGGTCAATATTATCCTGAGTACCGCCTAGGATATATATCAATATTCTTGTCGCTAAATCCCTGCCTGCAACCTGTACTCGCTTTTTATTTGGGTCATACAAAACTCCATACCAAATTGATTGAGGGTGCTCAATACCACTAAAGCCAGCTTCTCGGTCAAACTGACGAAGCTTTTTAAATATATCTTCCAAGGAAAACTTTCTTTTAAAGACTAAGATACCAAGAGCTTGAACTATGGCAACTTGACCAACGGGACGGAAAAGCATATTTCCTTCACCTCCATCCTTTTCAAAGCTGAAACGGCGCAATAAAGGCGTATCTTCATCATCCAGAATTTTGTAACTTGGCAAGGTTGCCAAATAATCGAAAAGTCTATAAAAACTCCTAATTCCTTCTTCAAGTTCTTCATCAGTTGGTCTTAGAGGAATTAAACCTTTGTCTAAAGGTTTCCAGTGAGGGTACTTTTGTCCTAAGTACCGCTCAGACATTTCTTTAAGAGCTTGAAGTGTTGTCAAAACTGTCGATTTAGCTGCAACTGTTGCACTATCCCAATTAACACGAGGTTTGCGATCGAGACGCTGTTCAAAAAGTGGATGAGAAGTGGCGATCTTTCTGGCAACAATCGAAAAACCATCATCCTCATTTAGCTGCACTAACTGACCTTTAGTCAAGGGCGCAGCCATCAAATTAACATGAACAAAGATAGATCGTACACGTCGCCTTGCTCGATCGCGAGTTTCTCCAGCAGCCACTGCACAAATAAACTCGATACCAATTTTCTCCTTGGGCAAACTTTCTAGATAAGCAGGCTCAACCTGATAGTGCTCAAGCAAATCAGCCACAGTAATCAAGGTATCATCAGGAGATTTATCTTTCTTGTACCTTTGGAGTTGACCAGTTTTGAGCAACTCCATCAATCCTTGTGCTCCCATCAGTCGATGTTGGCCATCTAGTGCATAAATAGTTACATCCTCCTCAGAAACGTTGAGCAAACCAACTGTACCATCGGCATCTAATGGCATGAAATCAGTAGTGGGTTTTTTGGCTTGCCCGTTGTCATCCCACTCAGGTGCTGCAGAATTATCTACCCAAGGGCGAGCGATCGCTACAAGAACAGGAGGAAATTTATGATTTTTCCGAGTAGCTAAATATTGCATTAAGGGGAGTTGACGAGACCAATCAAGTGGACGCTGTTGAATCTCATCAATAGTCTCGGCATCAATTTCCACGTTATCTGTCTGGTGGTTGTACTTTTGCTGTAAAAGAGGTAAAGCAGAGGCAAAGCGCACCCGTTCTGCAAACCATTCTAAGGAGACAGAACCTATATATGCCTCAATACCGCCCATCTCCGTTTTTTGAACCAGAAGCCAATCCTTAGTACTAAGAAATTTATCCAGCAGCAAAGAAATTGCTTTTTTATCTTGGCTTTCTCTGTCTAGAGAATCATTAGCGCTCGCGGTAGCTCGATCGGATGCACTTTTCTTCATAACTATTTTTAAAAACTATTCGCTCTACTATACAATTTAAAAATTCAGTTTAAATACACAAGTTTTTAAAAACCATTCGCTTTACAATACAAAGACTGCTTTCTAAGCCTTCCTAGAGGAAGCAAGTAACTGTCTGTCTTGTCAGAGGAAAGAGAGAAATGGCTACAGCACCACAGCCTGAAAATAAAACTAAGCCAGCCCGTACTGTGGCAGAGTTAGTGGATGATATCCAAGCTCTTACCACTGAAATCCAAGAACTATACTGCTTAGATGGAATACCCTGGATTATAGGAGTGTCTTGGGGCAAAGATTCTAGCGCCGTATTGCAACTAATCTGGAATGCGATCGCCACTCTTCCTCAAGAAAAACGAACTAAAACAATCCATGTGATTACAACTGATACTCTGGTAGAGAACCCTGTAGTTTCCGCTTGGGTTCGGAAATCAATACAAAATCTCAAGTCGGTTGCTAAAGAACAGGAGATACCAATTGAACCGCATCTGCTCGAACCAGTAGTTCAAGATACATTTTGGGTTAACTTGATTGGTAAGGGTTACCCAGCGCCACGCATTCAGTTTCGTTGGTGTACTCAACGCTTGAAAATTAATCCCGCTAACCAGTTTATTCGTGAGATGGTTAGAGCAAGTGGTGAAACAATTCTTGTCCTAGGTACTCGTAAAGCAGAAAGTTCCAAACGTGCTGCAACAATGCAAAAGCATCAAATGGGTAGGATTCGCGATCGCCTCAGTCCAAATGCGAGTCTACCTAACTCTCTGATTTACACTCCTATTGAAGACTGGAGTAATAATGATGTCTGGATCTACTTAAATCAGTGGGACAACCCTTGGGGACAAAGCAATAAAGATTTATTCAATTTGTACCGAGGTGCAACAGCAGACAATGAATGCCCCTTAGTTGTTGATACATCGACTCCAAGTTGTGGCGATTCTAGATTTGGCTGCTGGGTTTGTACTCTAGTCAATCAGGATAAGTCAATGGAGGCAATGATCCAAAATGATGAAGAAAAAGAATGGATGCAGCCTTTGTTAGATATACGAAATGAATTAGACTTAAAAGATGATCGAGATAGAAGAGATTTCCGACGTATATGGGGAAATGTTCAACTATTTGAGCGCAATGTAAATGGCAAAATAGTAGTAGAGCCAATACCCGGTCCTTATACTAAATATTGGCGGGAATATTGGTTGAGGAAGCTTTTAGAAGCACAAACACAAATTCGTCGTACAGCACCAGAAAGTATGCGCGATCTCACCTTAATTTCTATAGCAGAGTTGAGTGAGATTCGACGTATTTGGTTGGAAGAAAAACATGAGTTTGATGATAGTTTACCGCGCATCTATCAGGAAGTTACAGGTGAACCTTTCTCAGATCCACGTCCTAATGATGACTATAAGTTACTTGGTATTGATGAATGGGCAGTACTAAAGGAAGTGTGTGTGGGTGATGATATGCACTTGGAACTAATGGCAAAACTACTGGATACAGAACGCCAGTTTCTTATGAAAACGCGTCGGGTGGGAATATACGAAGCCTTAGAAGACTGTTTTAAGACGAGTTCTCATACTCGCAAGCAAGCAATTGATAATGCTTACATAAAACTTGAGTTGAAAACAGCAGTTGACAAAGGTGATGTTGAAAAGATCAAGCAATTGACTTTGGGTGATGTTGAGACAGAGGGAAAAATATATCTGACAAATGAGCTATCTGCAACTTCTGCTATAGAATCGGCCTCTCCAGAGAGTACCAAGGAGCAAAGCTGGGCAAACAAAAAATTCCGAAACAAGAAATCTACGCCCTAAAGTTGCTCCTCATCTTGCGTGGAATTATCCAGGTGTAACCTGTTAACGACTACCTTACCTTATCCCTAGCTAATTTTAGCTCATTCCCGCGCAGAACCCAGGAATTCTTATCTGTGGGCTTCTACCTCAAATGCTTTTAGAAACTAAAACGTTACAAGAGGCAGATCCTCCCTAAACATATTCCCAAACTCATTGGGAAAACGATAAAAAAATATGAAATTTCTTGAACTTGTACTGCAAAACTTTGGTCCTTACTATGGGCGTCAAGTCATCAATCTCGATCCAAAAATTGATGAAGAAAATTCTCGCTCAATTATCCTTTTAGGTGGAATGAATGGTGGAGGGAAAACTACGTTCATGGATGCTATTCGCCTTGCACTTTACGGGCATCGTGCTCAATGTTCTACTCGCGGAAATTTAAGTTATGGTGACTTTCTTAGTCAATGTGTTAACAGCCAAACTCCACCAAATCAAGATACTCGTATTGAATTAGTTTTTGAACCTATCGAAAATGGTGAACCAGTACAATATCGAATAGTACGATCCTGGAAAAAAAATCCTAAAGACGCTAGAGACAATTTAGGTATTTTGAACACAAAAGATGAAACTTGGCCTGTTTCTTCATTAGTTAATATCTGGGACGAATACATTGAAAATCTACTTCCATTAGGAATTTCTAACTTATTTTTGTTTGATGGTGAACAGGTAAAAGAGCTAGCAGAGCAGGACACACCTCCATCTTTTATAGGTGAGGCAATTCGCTCTCTTTTAGGTCTAGAGTTAGTAGAACGTTTAGCATTTGATATAGAAATATTAGTCAATCGCAAACGAAAAGAAATGGCAAATAATAAAGATTTGATAGATTTAGAAGAAATAGAAAAAAAACTAAAAAAACAGCAGGAAGAAAATGAGGCAACAAAAAATCAATTAACAAAAGTAGAAAAGCAATTACAAGCAGCAGAAAAAGAACAGAATGAAGCACTTAATAAATTTATTACTGAAGGTGGTAAAATTGCTAGCGAACGGAACCAGCTAGAAATACAACAAAAGGAAAAGATCGCTGAGGTAAGCAAAGTACGTCAGGAGTTACGTCATTTAGCTGCTGGTGCTCTACCACTAGCATTAATAGAACCTTTACTGAATCAGGTACAGATGCAGGGAGAAAAAGAATTTCGCATACAACAGGTTCAAATCGCAAAAAATATTATTCTTGAGCGAGATAAACGCTTACTTAAGTGTATTAATAAGTTAGAAATTGCAGAAGATTACAAGGATAAAATTCAAATAATTTTTGACAAAGAAAATCAAGTATTACAACAAGAAAAAGATGATAATACCTGGTTATTCACTGATTTTGAAATTTTAAAGAAAACGCATCAATTACAGTATTCTTTAAAGACTTTAAAAAGTCATACTAATCAACAAATTAAAATTCTTAAAATTCAAGAAAAAGAAATTAAAAATTTTGAGAGAAAATTACAGACAGCAGCGTTACCAGAAGATTATCAAAAGTTAGTAGATATACTTGAAGCAGCACAAAGTAAATTAGCTGAAAGAAAAATATTTCACGAAAGAACTAAACATCGTTTAGAGAAATTAGAGAGTGAAGTCAGAGAAACAAAAAAGGCTTTACAAGAATATACTAAACAAAATCTTGATACAAAAAATTCTGAACACATAATTGCTGCATCTATCAAAGTCCAACAGACACTTAAGCTTTTCCGCGAACGCTTGGCTCTGAAAAAACTTAATAAGCTGGAATTGGAAGTGACTGAGTGTTTTCGCTACCTATTACATAAGTCCGATCTTGTACACCGTATAGTCATTGATACTGATACTTTTGGTCTCTCTTTGTACGATTTACAAGGTAAGATGGTTCCAAAACATCGTTTATCCGCAGGTGAGAAGCAACTTTTAGCGATCTCATTCCTTTGGGGATTAGCCCGCGTTTCCGGTCATCGCTTACCAGTAGCAATAGACACGCCTTTAGGCAGGCTCGATTCCTCTCACCGTACCAATTTAGTTGAACGTTACTTTCCATCAGCCAGCCATCAGGTCATTCTCCTTTCAACTGATACGGAAATCGGAGAAAAAGAATTTAAAGTTTTGCAAGAAAATGGTGCGATCGCTCGTAAATATCTGCTGCAATATGATTCATCGACTCGTCAAACAAAAGTTAAAGAAGGATACTTTTGGTAAGTTATCATTTTGAATTGAGAATATCTCGTCTAAATGTATCCTCATTCCATAGCAATCCTAAATCATTTGTGAAAAGTTAGATCCCCTGCTTCCTAAAAGAAGTTGGGGCTCTGGACACTATGAGTGCAGTAGTTTATCCTGAAATGTTTGCGCTACACATGAAATAATCTCCATAATGTAGCTCAAATATCGTGTTTTTCTTCATACCTACGCCTCTGTCTAACCATGGAACCTCCCATTGACCGTATAAAACTTTCCCAAACAGCCAAAGACCAACTCATCAAACTCAAACGCAATACCAAAATTGAAAACTGGAACGTATTATGTCGTTGGGCGTTTTGTCGTTCTCTTGCAGAACCAGCCCCTCCATCACCCGTACCAATACCTGCTGATAGCAATGTTGAACTGACATGGCGGGTGTTTGGTGGGGAGATGTCTGATATTCTGTTACTTGCCCTTAAGCAACGCTGCTACAACGACGGCTATGGGACAGATAAAGAAACTCTTGCTACCCAATTTCGCCTTCACTTGCATCGTGGTATTGGTTACTTGGCAGGGGACCCAAATATTAAGAGAATTGAAGATTTAATTGAATTAGCGACAAAAGCGTGAAAACTCCAAGTGCATAGCATTGTGGAACTTTGCACTATAAATTGGCATCTTTGCCTGACATTACGCAACATATGTGGCAAGATATCTGGCATTCATCCGGTCACCGGAGGAGATAAATTACAACTGTGAAAACGATTTTATCAATACAACGAGTTTTTGTAAGCCGAAAGATGGCAGCTTTGTTGTTACTGGGCTTTTCATCAGGATTACCATTGTTTTTAACAGGTAATACCATGAAAGCTTGGATGACAGTGGAAAATGTAGATTTAAAATCCATCGGGTTGTTCAGCTTAGTAGCTTTACCCTACTCTTTTAAGTTTATCTGGTCGCCGTTATTGGATAGGTTTACACTGCCATTTTTAGGGCGGCGGCGGGGTTGGTTAATAGCCCTACAAGTTGGATTGTTGTTGGCTGTTGCCCTCATGGCTTTCCAACAACCCAAGCAAGCAATACAACTTTTAGCTATCAACGCCATAGTTGTTGCTTTTTTGAGTGCAACTCAAGATATTGTCGCTGATGCCTATCGTACAGATGTCTTGCAAGAAGTGGAAATGGGGGCTGGTGCAGCAATTTTCGTCTTGGGCTACCGAGTTGCTTTGTTGCTTACGGGTTCTCTAGCACTCATACTTGCTGATAGGATACCTTGGTCATCGGTTTACTTGTTGATGGCAGGGAGCATGGCAATTGGAATTTTTGGTACCCTATTGGCAACGGAACCAAAGCACGTTAGTCCGCCAGAGTCGCTAGCAGAAGCAGTTCTCTTACCGTTTGGGGAATTTTTCCAACGGCGGGGAGTGCTGCAGGGCTTCTTGGTGTTGGTGTTTATTGTTCTCTACAAACTAGGCGATGCTTTCTTAAGCAGTATGTCAACGCCCTTCTTGATTAAAACAGGGTTTACCCTCACTGACATTGGCGCAATTCAAACTGGTATGGGACTGATTGCTACCATTGTTGGGACTCTGGTTGGGGGAGCGATTTTAAGTCAAATTGGTATTAATCGCTCGCTATGGGTGTTTGGTGTTCTGCAAGCCGTGAGTAACTTGGCTTACTTTTTGCTCGCACAACTGGGTAAAAATTATCAGTTTTTGGTACTCACTATTAACGTAGAAAACTTCTGTGGTGGCTTGGGCACAGCAGCATTCGTTGCCTTTCTAATGAGTCAGTGCAATCAGCGCTTCTCTGCAACTCAATATGCTTTACTCTCCAGCTTTATGGCTTTCAGTCGTGATGTTTTGGTTGCCCCATCTGGTGTATTGGCACAAAACCTGGGGTGGTCGATGTTTTTCTTAATTAGTATCGCCGCAGCTTTGCCTGGGTTAGTTCTACTACCATTGTTTGCTCCTTGGAATCAACAGCCGGTAGCAATTCCCAGACCTGGACTTGACTATGAGGATTAAGAATTATGGGGCAAAAACTCATTATTAGTATCGCAACAGTTATTCTTCTCATTACTGGTGTATTACTCGGCTACGTTCTTTCCCAGTTAGTGCTGGGATTTTTAGCACTTAATTGGTTAACTTTTCTAGGAACATTTAGCCTAATTGTCATTTTTGGTACGTTGTATTACGTTTTATTTTGGGAGTTTAGAAGGCAGCAGTCTCAACCACAGCAGCTATCTCGGGAAGCGGCAAAACCCCAACGTGAGGAACGCGGACCTGATGCCAATCTTAAAAATAAGCTGGTCAGTCTGTTATCTGGTGATACTTCCACTGCTGAACGGCTTGTTGAGCAGGCAAAGCAAGATTTCCCCGGTATGCCGGAAAATTGGTATTGGGAAAGAGCTATTGCCGATTTAGAGCGCGATCGCAGGTAATATTGTTTTTCCGATCCCCAAACTCGCTAAAATAAATTAAAACAGCTTAATAAATCTTAAGCTACTTTTGATAACAATCTGCTGTTCCTCGCGAACCAAGATATGGCTATTTTTCGTCAATACATTGCACCATTAATTGTAGTGCTGATATTTTTCATTGCTCTTGTGGCAGTCAGCGCTCGGATCTTTCTTCCCTCAGATATGGCTGCACCTGCACCCGTTGAGGAATTAGGGATGTTATTGAGGATTGTTACGAGTAGGTTGGGTTGAGGCACTAATGAAGTATGAAGGATGAACGTAGGTTGGGTTGAGGCCACGAATTTTGACTTGGTGGTCAATCCGACCAATGTACTCTATTTCTCCGCTTGGAAGATAGCGGGCTAAATCCCCAGTTTTGTACAGAAGTGCGCCTGGTTCGTTCCTCAAGGGGTTGGGGATGAACTTTTCTGCTGTCAAGTCAGGACGGTGAAAATAGCCCCTTGCTAATCCTGCACCACCTATATGCAGTTCGCCCGGTACACCTACAGGCACTAACTGACCGTATTGGTTTAAGATGTACAATTGCGTGTTTGCAATTGGATGACTAATTGGTACAACATTGCTTTGGGTGACTACCTGAGATGCGGCTGACCAAATGGTGGTTTCTGTCGGACCGTACATATTCCACAACGAGTGACACCGATGCATTAGCTGACTGGCTAGGTGTCCTGGTAAGGCTTCTCCACCACATAAGATTTTTAAGTGATGATTGCCATTCCAACCTGTTGCTAGAAGCATCTGCCATGTAGCTGGTGTGGCTTGCATAACTGTAGCTTTTGAGTGAGTCAGTACGGATGACAAGCGCATTCCGTCTAAGGCCACTTCCCGACTGACAACTACTAAGCATGCACCTACAATGATTGGGAGGAAAAGTTCCAATGCCGCAATATCAAAGGCATAGGTGGTGATTGCGAGTAGGGTATCTTCGTGAGTTAACCCCGGTGTTTGCTTCATAGCGGACAAAAAGTTGCTCAAAGCGCTGTGGGGAATTTGTACACCCTTGGGTTTGCCTGTGGAACCAGAGGTATAAATCACATAAGCCAGGTTTTGAGCCGTTAACTCACACAATAAATTTTCCTGACTGTGTTGTACAATAGCTTGCCCATCAGTATCTAAACAAACAACTTTCGCTTTGTGTTGGGGCATTGCTTGTACCAGAGATGCTTGCGTCAGCAACACTGGTACTTGAGCGTCTTCGAGTATATATGCCAGTCGCTGTGGTGGATAAGTTGGGTCTAGTGGGACATATGCACCACCTGCTTTGAGGATGGCTAACAGTCCGATGACCATGTGGAGCGATCGCTCCACACAAATTCCCACCAAAGTCTCTGGTTTCACTCCCAGATAACGCAAGTAATGCGCCAGTTGATTTGCTCGCTCGTTCAGTTCCCGATATGTAAGCTTTTCTTCCTCAAACAGAACCGCCACCGCCTCCGGTGTTCTTTCCACTTGGGCTTCAAATAATTCGTGAATGCACAGTTGAGGATAGTCAGCTTGGGTGTCATTCCACTCTACAAGCAGATTCTTCTCCGCTTGAGTTAGCAACGATAACTCCGACAGGGGTTGCTGTGGATGAGCGACAATCTCTGCAAGCAAAGTCTGCAAATGCCCTGCCATTCGCTTAATGGTCTGTGCCTCAAACAGGTCAACATTATATTCCAGAGTGCCAATTATCCCTGAAGCCGTTTCCTGCATATACAAAGTTAAATCAAACTTTGCCGTGTCACTGTTGCTTTCTAGGGAAGTTAAAGTCAAACCTTGTAATTCTAATGCAGACATGGGTGCATTTTGAAGCACAAACATGACTTGAAACAGTGGTGAGCGGCTCAAGTCTCGTTGTGGTTGCAGTTGTTCCACCAACACATCAAACGGTAAATCCTGGTGTGCATACGCCGCCAATGTCATTTCCCGCACGCGAGTTAGTAGCGCCTCAAAGGTGGGATTGCCTGCTAAGTTGGTTCGCAGTACCAAAGTATTGATAAAAAAACCAATTAACCCTTCTATTTCCCCACGATTGCGATTAGCAATGGGCGAACCAACTACAATATCTTCACTGCCTGTATAATGCCGTAGCAAAGCCACAAAACCTGCCAGCAGCGTCATAAATAAAGTACTGCCGTGCTGTTGGCTGAGTTTATTGAGGGCTAGAGATAATTCATCCGACAGTTCAAACGAATATGTACCACCCCGGAATGTCTGTACGGCGGGTCGGGGACGATCCGTAGGTAACTCCAAAACTCTGGGCGCATCCTCTAACTGCTTGAGCCAGTAAGATATATGGGATTGCAGGGCTTCTCCAGTTAGCCATTGTCGCTGCCACGAGGCAAAGTCTACGTATTGGATGGGCAGTTCGGCTAAGGGTGAAGGTTGTTCATTGCAGAAAGCTTGATATAATGCCGCCAGTTCCCGCACCAGTACACCCATTGACCAACCGTCAGCGGCAATATGGTGCATTGTCAGTAGTACAATGTGTTCTTGTTCGCTTAAGTGCAGTAGTTTTACCCTGAGCAGGAGGTCATCTTCCAGATTAAAGGGTTGCTGTGCCTCTTGTAATGCCTGTTGTTTAACTTCAACTTCCTGTTGATTTGATGCTAACTCGCTAAGATTGAGTATGGGCAACACGAGGGATGTTGCTTCGGAAATAACTGCCACCGCTTGCCCCTCAATAGTTTTGAAATTGGTTCGCAACGCTTCGTGACGACGTACAATTTCGTTGAAACTGAGTTGTAGCGCCTTAACATTCAGTTGTCCCTGCAAGCGAACAGCCGCAGAAATATTGTAGAAAGGGCTGTTTGGCTCTAATTGGGCAAGGAACCACAATCTCTGTTGGGCAAAGGAGAGGGGTAACTCTTGCGATCGTTCAATCCGCTTGATGGGTGGTACTTCTAATCCCAAGCCTGCATGGGTGGCTTTTTCAATCTCTTTGGCTAGCCCAGCAATTGTTGGTTGTTCAAATAGACTTTGTAAAGGAAGCTCGATTTGAAACACTTGCCGAAGTTGGGAAAACACACGCGTTCCTAATAAGGAGTGTCCGCCCAAGGTAAAGAAATTATGACGAATGCCGATATTTTCAATTCCAAGCACCTCTTTCCAAATACCCACCAGTATCTGCTCGATAGGTGTAGAAGCAGCGATAAAATCAGATTCGGATAATAACTGTGTCGAATCTAGTGTAGGCAATGCTTTGCGGTCTATCTTCCCATTGGGTGTCAGGGGTAGTGCCTCTAAGAGGACGAAAGCTGCGGGTATCATGTAGTTTGGCAGCTTTGACTCTAAAAATTGGCGTAGTTCGGTAATTGTCAGTGTTTCCCCTGGATACGGAACTACATAGGCTACTAAAGATTGAGAATCGGTTTCGGAAAACTGAAGAATAACTGCAGTTTCTCGTACTGCTAAGTGTTGGCATAGGGCAGCTTCAATTTCTCCCAGTTCAATGCGGAAACCACGGATTTTCACCTGGTGGTCAATACGCCCTAAATATTCAACGTCTCCATTGGGCATATAGCGGGCTAAATCCCCAGTTTTGTAGAGACGTGCACCTAGTTTGTTGCTAAAGGGATTGGGGATAAATTTTTCAGCAGTCAGTCCAGGACGGTTTAAATAACCTCGTGCGAGTTGGTCGCCACCTACATATATCTCACCAGGTACACCTACAGGAACAGGTCGCTTGCTGGCATCAAGTATATATATTTGTGTATTAGCAATTGAACGACCAATTAAGACAGATGGGGGAACGGGTGTTTGCGAACTCATGCTATGACAAGTGACATCCGCAGAGACCTCCGACGAACCATAAAGGTTTAACAAGATACTATCTGGCAAACTCTTCTGAAATTGGGTAATTACGTCAGTGGACAGTGCTTCGCCACTACTAATCCACAACTTTAACTTAGGTAGCTGCAACTGTAAATTATTGTATGTATTCAATAGTACGCGTAATAATGAAGGCACAAGTACTATCCGTGTTACATTATTGTGGGCAAGAGCCTTGACAAACTGCTGTGGGTCTTTGACAACTTGATCGGTCACAATGACTGTGGATACTCCTTGGAGTAAGGGACCAAAGATTTCCCATACAGAATCCACAAAATTTAGGGATGTTTTCTGGCAACCAATTTCGTCCTGTCTGAAGGGATAATTCTGCCACATCCATTGGAAGCGATTGATAGCACCTCTATGTAGACCCAAAACTCCCTTGGGTTGACCTGTCGAGCCAGAAGTGTAGATAACGTAAGCCAGGTTATCAACTTTTGAAATACTGATAGGGTTGTCCTTGCTTTCTTGCTTGATTATTTCCCAGTCCCTGTCTAAAGAAATGACTGTTATTTGTCCTTTGTTATGAGCCATTTGTCTAAACCTATTCACAAATGACGAATGACTAATGACCAATGACACTTGAGAATCTGACAGCATGAAAGCTAAACGTTCTTGGGGATAATGGGGGTCTAGTGGGACGTATGCACCACCAGCTTTGAGAACGCCTAAAAGTCCGATGACCATATAGAGCGATCGCTCCACACAAATCCCCACCAACGTCTCTGGCTTCACTCCTAGCGATTGCAAGTAATAGGCTAGTTGGTTAGCTTTAGCGTTGAGTTCACTGTAGCTTAACTGTTGGTCTTCAAACACCACTGCTATAGCATCGGGTGTGGATTCTACTTGCGCTTCAAATAACTGATGGATGCACTTATCTTTAGAGTCATTGGTAGTAGTATCGTTCCACTTCACCAATAGAGCTTGCTCCTCTGCTACTGTCAAAAGTGGTAAATTTGATAAACGTTTCTCTGGGTAGTTAACGATACCTTCCAACAAATGAGTAAAATGCCCTATTACCCGGTTAATAGTAGTAGTGTTAAACAGGTCGGTGTTGTACTCCAAGGCTCCTTCTAGCCCTTGCTTTGTATCCTCTAAATACAATGTCAAATCAAACTTGGCAATTCCAACGTCTACAGATTGAGGATTCAACGTTAAATTAGGCAGTTGTAAAGCTTGTAATGGTGCTTCTTGAAAAACAAACATGACCTGAAACAGAGGCGTATAACTCAATGCCCGTTCTGGTTGCAATTCTTTGACTAATTGCTCAAAAGGTAACTCTTGATGGTCATAAGCTTCCAAGGTAGTTTCTTTAACCCTTGCCAATAGTTCGCGGAAACTCAGCTCGTGAGATAACTTAGTCCGCAACACCAAAGTATTGAGAAAACATCCTATTAAATTTTCTGTTTCAGTACGCGTGCGATTGGCAACAGGAGTCCCAACCAGCAAATCTGTCTGCCCTGTGTAACGGTAAAGCAAAGTTTTAAACACTGCTAGCAACACCATAAAAAGAGTTGCATTTTCCTTTTGACCTAGGGACTTAAGGGCATCTGTCAGAGGTTGGGGTATAGTTACATTTGCTCGTCCTCCTCGGTAGCTTTGATGTATGGGACGTGGACAATCGGTAGGTAACGCAAGAATTGGTGGTATATCCCTTAGTTGTTTTTTCCAATAAGCCAACTGACGAACATTGTCTTCTCGATCTAGAGATTGACGTTGCCAAAGGGCGAAGTCTGCATACTGAATAGGCAATTCTGGTAAAGGTAAGAGTTTACCCTTGCAAAAAGCTTCGTATAATGTTGTTAACTCTTGATAAAAAATTTGACGAGACCAACCATCATAAATGATGTGGTGTATGGTTGAAAGTAAAATATGTTCTTGCTCGTGTAAGCGGATAAGAGCCACTCGCAAGAGAGGAACCAGGGTCAGGTCGAAGGTTTGAATAGAAAACTCAGTTATAAGTTGCTTGGCTGTTGCTTCTTGTTCGTCTTTTGACAACTCTTGTATATCTATAATAGGCAGCTTAACTGTTAGTTGAGGGTGAATATGTTGTATAAGTTGGCTATCTATAAATTGAAAGCTAGTACGCAGAATTTCGTGACGTTTAATAATTTCGTTAATGCTTTTTTCTAAAAAATTAGCATTTATTTTACCTATAAAACGAATCAGACTAAATTCGTTACATAAGGGCAAATTCGGTTGTAATTGATGAAGAAGCCAGAATCTTTCCTGGCTTAAAGATAAACACAAGACATCAGAATCTATTCTTTTTGGGATTGACGTTAAGTTTTTTGTCTTTACACTTTGCTGCTTTAGGCGCAGTTTCAATATTTCACGTTGTTCTGGAGATAAAGCGGCAATTCTTTGATGGATATCTTTCACGACAAATCACCTTAATAATCTGTGTCAGGTTTAGACAAGAGTTGTTTTCAAATTATTTAATTCACGTTTATAATCTAAGAAAATGATGTTTTTTTAGCAATGAATTGTGGTTAATTTATGCTTCTTTTACAAGAGTTGCTTGAATTTCATCAGGAGAAAGATTTTCAATTTCTGTTAAAACTTTGTCTATATCCTCTATCTCTTCAAATCGTAGTTCATTTTGAGAGATGACAGTAGCTAATTCAGCAATTGTAGGAGCATCAAACAAAAGAGTTCGTAGTGACAATTCTATGTGGAATATTTCACGTAACCGTGAAATTATTTGTATTGCCAGTAGAGAATGCCCTCCTAATTCAAAGAAATTGTCGTAAATTCCTACTTTTTCAATACTTATGAGATCTTGCCAAATGTCCGCAATAATATCCTCTACTTCATTACGAGGAGCAACATAGGAATTACTATCAAGATAACGTTGGTGTTTTGATTGTTCTGTTTGTAAATTTCCTGATATTGATTGCTGACTTTTGCCAATCAGTTCTTGTACATCTCTTGTTGAAACTAAGATTTGAGCTAGAGAACTTTCCAAGACCCGGCTAAAGGCATCTACTCCTTCTTCAGATAATATACCATTTTCAATGGTTTCTTGTCGCAGTTTTTTTACTTCATAAGGTATGGTAGGAGCAACAGCCATACCTACTTCTTTCCATGCATCCCAGTTAACACTAATTGTAAATGGACTGCTTTTAGAGTTATTAAAATGAGCAAATTCATCTAAAAATGCATTAGCAGCACAATAGTCTACATCTCCCAATCCACCTAAGATTGAACTGAGGCTTGAGGTAAAAACCAAAAAGTCTAAATTGACACCTTTAAGAACATCACTGAGGACTAAGGTTCCCTTAATTTTTGGAGCAAAAACCTTCTGGTTTATGTCCCATGATTTAGATTGAATCATGTCAATATCTGCAACTCCCGCAGCATGAATCACACCATTGATTTCACCAAAGCATTCTAAAGATTGAGCAACAACCTGTTGCATTTGCTTGTCATGAGTGACATCTGCTGACAGTACTAAAACTTTAGAGCCTAATGACTCCAATTCCTGCAATTTCCTAATTTTTAAGTGAGTTTCGTCAGAAGTATCATGGCTGGCTTGCCATTGTTTCCAATGTTCTTTGGCTGGCAATTCAGAACGTCCAACCAGGATAAGTCTAGCTTCTACTGTCTGAGCAAGGTATTTAGCAATCTCTAGTCCTATACCTCCGGTACCTCCTGTAATTAGATATACTCCTTTTTGCCGTAGCCGTGTTTTGCTATGAACGGGTTTTTCTAAAGTTATAGGTTCAAATATCTGTACCCAACGATGATTATTCCGATAAGCAATAATTGATTCTTCTGAGTCTACCGTTAGTTCTGCAAGTATTTTTGTTGCTAAATCTTTTGTGTCTGGTGTTAATAATACATCAACATGACGACATTGCAACCAAGGGTATTCTTGGGGTATCACTTTACAAGGTCCCAGGATTGTAGCTTTTGCAGGGCATAATTCTTCAACGCCAGTTACATTATATAAATGGTTGCTGACGATTAAAATTTGGGTAACTCCATTTATATTATGTTTTTCAAAAGCTTGGGCTAAGTAAATTAAACTCCAATAACCGTAATTTTGAATTGTTTCCAATGATAAAGATGTTGTATTAGTGAGACTCCATAAATGAATAATATTAGCTATGCTTCTTCCTGTTTCCTGAATTTTACGAAACAAATCTTTATAATCATTAAACTTTGATGGATTAATGGTGTAACTATTACCATCAATTTGTTGAAATTTCTTTCCTAATATCACAGCAATGACATCCTGTCCAGCTTCTTGTAATTGCTTGACCAGTTGCGAACCTATGCCACATTCATCAACGAATATTAGATAAAAACCAAGCTTTATTTCCCTTGCTTTGGTCAAAGGAATTCGTTTCCAAGAAGGAATATAAAACCAGTTAGCAATATTGGACTTTCTACCAAGCTGGTTTTCAACCTTAGTTAATAACTGTACTGGTTTTTCAGGTTCAATCCAATAACGTTGGCGCTCAAATGGATAAGTAGGTAGAGGTACGCGGTGGCGTTCTTCACCAGTATAAAAACCCGACCAATTTATGGGAACTCCTGCCAACCAAAGTTTACCTAAAGTATCTAGTAAATAAGCTATATCTGAGTTTTGCTCCTGAGGATGGCGCAAAGAAGGCAATACAACTTGCCCTGCCGATTGATGAGTATGTTGTTTAATGAGAGTACACAAAGTCCGTCCGGGTCCTACTTCCAACAAAATACGGTTTGGTTCTTGCAGTAATGTAGATATGCCTGCTGAAAACTGTACGGGTTGTCGTAAATGTTGTGCCCAGTAATAAGCATCGGTTGCTTGTTCTGTTGTAATCCAGGTTCCCGTGATATTGGAAATAAAAGGAATCTTGGGAGAATTCAGCTTGATTTTTTTCACAACCTTGATGAACGGTTCTAACACGGGTTCCATCATCTGGGAATGAAAAGCATGGGATGTATGCAGACGACGGCACTCTATACCTCTGGCAGCCAATTGCTCTTGCAAAGCATTGATAGCATCATGTGTTCCTGAAACTACGCATAATGAAGGTGCATTATTGGCGGCTAATGATAACTGTTCGTTCAGTAGGGTTTTTACTTCTGCTTCTGACAGTGGAATAGACAGCATGGCACCTGTTGGCATTTGTTGCATCAGTCGCCCACGGGTAGCAACCAAAGCTAACGCATCTTCAAGTGACATAACACCGGCAATACATGCAGCGACATACTCGCCGATACTATGACCTATCATGGCTTGCCCAGATATGCCCCAAGACATCAATAACTGAGCAAGTGCATATTCGATCGCAAATAATGCTGGCTGTGCAATAGAAGTCTGTTGGAGTTTTTCTGCGGCTACTTCCTTTTCTGATTCCTGAGGATAAAGGACAGAACGTAAATCCAATCCTAAATGAGGTGTCAGTATCAAACTACAATTATCAACCACCTCTCGAAAAACCGATTCAGTTTGATAGAGTTCTCTAGCCATATCTACGTACTGGGAACCCTGCCCGGAGAACATAAAGGTGATGAAACGTTCAATAGGTTCCTCAAAATGTGTTACAACTCGTTTTGGTTCTTGACTTTCTAATACACCAATCGCATCTTGGATATTCTGACACACAACCATCCGACGATGATTGAAGGAACTACGCCCTACTTGTAGTGTATAAGCGACATCAGCTAGTTTTAAATCTGGATGTTGTACGAGATGTTTGGCTAAATTTTCTGTGGCAATTTGAAGTGCTGAATCGGTTTTGGCAGACAGTAATAACAACTGCCAGGGACGAGAAGGGCTCGACTCTGGAAGGTTTGGGGCTTCTTCTAAAATGACGTGAGCATTGGTGCCACCTATACCCAACGAGCTCACACCTGCACGACGGGGTAAGTGCGTTGTTTTCCATTCCTTCAGCTTGGTGTTGACGTAGAAGGGACTATTGGCGAAATCAATTTGGGGATTAGGTTGCTCGAAATTCAAACTTTGTGGTATTAACTTATACTGAAGAGCAAGAACTGTCTTGATCAGCCCTGCAACTCCAGCAGCTGCATCTAAATGACCAATATTTGTTTTAACTGAACCAATGGCACAAAAACCCTTTTTCTCTGTACTGGCACGAAAAACTTTTGTTAACGCAGCAATTTCAATTGGGTCGCCTAAGGCTGTACCAGTACCATGAGCTTCGATATAGCTAATTGTTTCTGGTTCTGCATCTGCTAAAGCCAATGCTTCAGCTACGACTTCAGCCTGCCCATTGACACTGGGCGCTGTATAACCAACTTTACCGGAGCCATCATTGTTAATGGCAGTTCCTTTAATGACAGCATAAATATTGTCACCGTCAGCGATCGCATCTGCCAACCGCTTTAAAACGACTATCCCCACTCCATTGATTCTACGGCATCCCACTCAACATTATTGATGCCTGCTGCTGAAGGATAATCCACCTTAGTTAGCATCAGATGCAAGCCATGACCAAACTCGTGGAACAGAGTTTCGACTTCATTAAAAGTCATTAAACTAGGCTTACCATCGACTGGGGGAGTTTGGTTGCACACCAAATAAGCCACAGGTAAACGAATCGTTGTGACTCCATTTTCCACAACTTTGCCACGGTTAATACAAACATCCATCCACGCACCGCCACGTTTTTCCGCAGGGCGGCTGTAGGGGTCTAAGTAAAAGTAGGCGATAGGATGACCGGTTTCATCAGAAATTTGGAAATACCGTACATCCTCATGCCAAACTGGCGCTTGACCATCAGCCGGAGTAACAGTCACGCCAAATAAGCGCTTGACCAGACCAAACAAACCATCTAAAACTTGAGGTAGGGGGAAGTAGGGACGCAGCTCTTCGGCTGTAAAGGCAAATTTTTCTTCTCGTTGACGTTCTGCCCAAAAGGCGATGTCCCAGTGGCACAATTCCTTTGCTTCTGGTGCTCCTTTGGATGAAGCGAAAGCTTTGAGTTCTTCCAATTCCTTAACAGCAGCATCATAACTCCGCTCCCGGATTTCTTCCAAGAGAGACTCTACTGCTTGAACGTTGGGAGCCATTTTACTGGCTAGGCTCAATTCAGCATATGTTTCATAGCCCAGTAACTGTGCTAATTCTTGACGCAATTGCAAAATGCGTTCAATAAGAGGGTTGTTATCCAACTCGCCTGACGAAGCACGGGCTATAAAAGCCTTATATAGCTTTTCTCTTAAGTCTCGTCGGGTACTGTGTTGCATAACGGGCATATAACTGGGAGCATCCAGAGTAATGCGCCAAGGTCCATTTTCCGTTGTCGCGTTTTCTTCTCCTGCAGATCGTGCAGCTTGTGCAGCCAAACTGAGGAAACTGGGGGGCAATCCATCAATTTCTTCTTGAGTTGTTAAAGTCAAGCTAAAGGCTTTAGTCGCATCTAGTAGGTGGTTGGAAAATTTAGTAGATATTTCAGCCAACTCCATCTGAATAGCGTTAAAACGCTCTCTTGCTTCTCCTTCCAAGCCAACACCTGCAAGTTCAGCATCTCGAATAGCCGCTTCCACTATGCGCTGTTGGGCTGCGTCCAAAGTTGACCAACTGTCACTGGTGCGAAGTGCTTTGAAAGCATTGTAGATAGGTTGGCTTTGACTGAGTTTGTTGGAAAACTGTACCACCTGTGGCTGAACGGTTTCAAATGCCTCGCGCAGTTCGGGGCTATTTTTTACGCCCATGAGATGGTTGACTACGCCCCAACTCCAGTACAGCCGTTCTGTCAGTTGTTCTAAAGGCTGTACTAAACCACTCCACGTAGGCTCGACACTAACTTCCAACGCCGTCAGTTCTTTGTCTAATTCCGCTAAAAGTTGGTTGAATGCTGGTACTACCTGCTCTGGTTTTATTTTTGCAAAGGGAGGTAAGCCAGAGCCTCTTAGTAAGGGATTATCCGAAATAATAACTGCTTCACTCATCATTCTGTTAGAGTACCCAGTAAATAAAAGCAAAAACCGATTTCTCTTTCTTGTATCTTCTAATGTAGCGATTGCTTTTGCTATTGCGGGTTTTTCGCAACTGGAGGTGATAAGAACCGTCTTCAGAGTGAAGAATTACCTTTGTACTTGTGCTTTCTCCAAATCCGAGTTGCATCCAGCAGAAGTAGTTTCACTTCTGCCCTTGGGAATCAGCATTTCTAGCCCACGCGCAATCAACGGTAAAAATGCTATGACCAATGCCATAACAACCCGGCACTCACCATTGCGATTACGATGATGATTGTCACACTTGATGAATCCAAGATTGTTGTCACTACAGTGCCAGTCAGTACCCCCGCAAGACGATTAGTGGTAAATCGACCAAGGATATCCTTCATGCGATCGCCCGCTAAAGCTTCTAATCCTTCTGCCATACGAGTTACACCATACAAAAATAGAACTAGACGGGCTAGCGCACCCGTAGTAATTTTGAATTTGAACATATCTGAAATATTACATTATATAACTGATATCCTTAACTGGATTGCATGACTAAAACGGTTTATGCCAAGCAATAAAAAATTCGCATGATTCAAATATTGTTATAGAAATATTGTCAGTTTTATGTTGAAAATTTAGGGCTTTTGCTTTACGTAGATTTTTTGGAGAATTGGATGGTAAACAAATAAAATTTTGTCCTATTGTACCTATCATTATTTACACCTCAAGAGAGAGTTTTATCTATTATTTAGATAGATCTTTTTGTTTAAACTTTATTTAACCTAATTTTAATTTTTTATTTGTTGTAATAATTATGTTTCTTAAGTAATCCAGAATAAACATAGCAATCAGTACATCATTGGTAAAATCGAGAAATCTGTAACTTTTACGAAATACTAATACCAATTCTTTATGAAGCTACACACAATTTTTACAGTACTTCACATAAAATTACTGCTATTTAAGTACAGCCAATATATTTTTTCATTGTTCCATACAAAAAGCACGTAAAATTACTGTCATTTAAGGTAGAGCCAATGTGTTTTTACAGTATTTCATAAGGTTTTTACATAAAATTACTGCTATTCAAGGTATAAACTGTGTGTCTTGACACGGTTATACATATTAAGTATGTGAAAATTACTTGAACACCATAATTAACTCAAACTTCTCTTATAAGGTTGAGTTAATCTCTTGAATGCTTTGTCAATATGCTTTTTCAGTACAATTTCTACTTTATTCTTCTGTGTGTTACGGCAATCATCTCAGCGATTGTTGCCTTTGCAGCTTGGCGACGCCGTTCAAATTCTTCGGCTAGCAAATCTTTCATTGCGATGATGTTGGCAATTACGGGATACGCTACTGTGGCAGCGATGGAAGCATTTGCCATAAAACTCCGAGAAAAAATATTTTGGTCAAAGCTGGAGTATGTCGCCTCAGGAAGCGTAATTACGTTTTTTCTGATATTTGCGCTGCACTTCACGAACAAAAATTATTGGCTAACCCCTAAACATACAGCCTTGCTATGGGCGCTCCCTACCTTCAATATGATTTTGGTAGCAACAAACGAATGGCATAGTTTAGTCTGGTCAGGTTTTTTTCCTGTTCTTAATGGAATGAATGTTGTGATTTATCAACACAATCTGGGTTTTTTTTGGATCATGGGCTGTGTTTACACCTACACATTTGTAGGTGTAGTAATGCTGATTCAAAAATCCTTATTGCCACCAGTGCTGTATTGTCAGCAATCTATAATCACATTAGCTGCTGTAGTTTTACCACTATTGGGAGCTACTTTGTATATGCTTCGCCTCACTCCTGTGGGTCTCAATATCACGCCGATGTGCTTCATGCTGACAGGGCTGTTCTTTTTTGTTAACATTTTTCGCTTTCGGATGTTTGACCTGGTTCCCATAGCGAGAGAAACCTTGATTGAAAAGATGAGTGACGGTGTGGTAGTCTTGGATGTCAAAAATCGTATTATCGACATTAATCCGGCGGCAGAAAGTCTGATTGGGGCAAAACACCAGCATATTGGACAACCTGCTGCTCAAGTCCTGGAAAAATGGCAAGACATTATCAGGCTATATCATCCTTATGAAAGCGCCAAAACAGAGATATTCATTAATTCGGGAATTCCAAGTTATATAGAGTTAGTCATTACTCCATTATTCAATGAGCGCAAGAAGTTAACAGGCCGTCTGCTTGTTTTGCATGACATTACCCAACGCTATCAGGCTGAATCAGAACTCCGACAAGCAAATCAACGTTTGCAGCAACAGTTACTTAAAATTGAAATGTTACAATCTCAGTTACGGGAACAGGCTGTAAGGGACGGACTAACGGGCTTGTTCAATCGGCGTTATTTTGAGGAGATCTTTTTACAAGAACTGTTACAAGCAGAGAAGAATTTTACTCCGGTTGCTTTAATTCTCATGGATTTCGATTATTTCAAAAAGATTAATGATACATTTGGTCATCAGGCTGGGGATATGGTAATCCAAGTATTTGCAAATCTTTTGCGTTACCATCATGACTCTGAGGACATTATATGCCGATATGGTGGTGAGGAGTTTGTATTAGTTTTACCAGGGCTGACACTGGAGAAAGCTTTTGACCATGCTGAACAAATTCGCTTATCATTTCAAGCGGCGCGGTTAAAATTTGCAGGTAAAGAAATATATGCAACAGTTTCGGGTGGAGTGGGTGTGTTTCCATCTCATGGAAAAACTAAAGATGAGCTATTGCAAGCAGTGGATCGGGCTTTATATGCCGCTAAATTAGATGGTCGCAATTGCATGAAATACGTTCAATCCCATTATTAACTATTGAAAATCAAGTGATTTTTGTCAATACTCTCAATTATAAAATAAAATTTTTTTCTGCACTCGCTTTCAATGATATGGAAGCAGCTGCCGTAGTGACAGCCTACGGTAGGCGCATATTACAATTCATGATTGCGGTAATCAACAGCGCTGGCAAAATTCCTATTGAAGAAGTTGAGCCAGTTTTGCCGCAAGTCATTGTAGGTATGGAAACCAAGTTTCTGGATTACAACGGGCTTGTTCCAGTTGCAATAGGGGCTATCCAAGAAATGAAACGATATTACGATGAAAAAATAGCCAATTTGGAGATGCAACTAGAAGAGTTCAAGAAGGCATAAATTAAGTAGGTCAACCTTAAAAAACATAAAATAAACCTAACCCCCCAGCCCCCTTCCCTATTAGGCAAGGGGGAGAGGAATGGAAGCGAGGTCTTACGTTTAATTAGGTTGACCTACTTAACAGCCGCAATCAGTTCTTAAGGTTGTCAACATTGGTAGCAGATCCCAGACTAAGTGGAAAATCTGCTGCTATTTGATACCACGGTTGCTACTTTTACTCCTGCTTGTTTTGACAAACCGCTAGTTGTTTGAGTTCGTCAAACAGAATATTGGGTTTTGGAGGGACAAGGGAGATAAAGGGATGGGGGGAGAAATATTCTCAACTCCACCTCCCTAGTTTCCACTCCCTGCTTCCAACCTTTTACGGAAATATTGACGATACAACTCATAGCGTGGTGACGAAACACAACCGTTGAACAGAGGAAGACTATTCCTGATTGATGAAACTTAAGGGATTGTAGGCAGATGGGTGGCAACAACCAGCACCGCAGACAAACAAGGCGTCAAAGATTGGAATATTCGCGGTGGAGTGTTACCTCCAACTTATGAACTGGCTCAGCCATTACCTTTTTATTCTGTGGCAGTCAATCCTGTAAACCTCAAACATGTTAAGGGAGTAGAAGGCAATGGCTATCCGATTACACCCTTCGAGGTCAAAACAAAAGATTTAATTTTTCCTAATAAGGAGGGTATATAAATGCTAGCTTTGCAAAAGCTAGAGCGATTTTCTTTAAAAGAATTGTTGGCTGAACTGAGAGCTAAGGAATGCTAGATTGATGCAGAATTAAGCGATTGTTATCGGGATCGTAAGCATATATTTCCCTACCGTGGGAAGCAGTTGTTATGTTTCCTGGTGGAGGATAACCTAATGCAGTCAGGTGTGCGATCGCACTTTCTAAATCTCGTACCTCTAAACACAAGCTCATTTTACTTTTCTCAGAGTTTTCAAATTCAGAAAAATGCGTATTTTTTGGTTTAAAAATACCTAATTTTAATCCCTCAAATTGAAATTCAGCATAAACATTCGGAATAATACTTGTTGGTTCTATACCTAGAAATTGGGTATAGAACTGAACGAGATTTTCAAGATGAACGGTTGCCAGAGTAACAAATGCGTCAGTAAATTGAATAGTCATTGACCGTCGGAAATCCTCAGTCATACTCTCCTAATTCTAGCCCCTTATCGTATCCTTTCTAACCCAGCATACACATTAAACTTTTCCCCGCGTAAAAATCCAATTAAAGTGATTCCAAATTCCTTTGCTATTGACACCGCTAAACTGCTAGGAGCAGAAACACAACAGACAATAGGAACTCCTGCTGCAGTACATTTTTGCAAAATTTCAAAACTAGAACGCCCGCTGACCATCACAATACAATCGTTTAACGGCAATTGCTCGCTCAGCAAAGCAGAACCAATTAATTTGTCTAATGCATTGTGACGCCCCACATCTTCCTGTAAGGTTAGCAACTGTCCTTGAGTATCGAACAAAGCAGCTGCATGGAGACCCCCTGTCGCATCAAATACACTTTGGGCTGCTCTCAGTTTATCTGGTAAAGTATAAATAATCTCAGGTGCAACCGTTAGCCCTTGAGGTATGGGCGGATAATTTCGCAAGTGCAAAGCCTCAAGACTAGCCTTACCACAAACTCCACAAGCACTTGTTGTATAAAAATGCCTTTCTAAACGCTGTAAATCTGGATTTAATCCGTCTTCCAGGGTAATGTTGACAATGTTATATTGCTGCTCACCATCCACCAGATTATCTACGCAGTAACTCATGCGTTGGATATCGTCTCTACAGCTAATTACCCCCTCGCTGTAAAGAAATCCAGCAGCTAATTCAAAATCCGCTCCAGGTGTTCGCATTGTTACCGCAACTGTTTGACGTGGAAATGTCAGGCGAATTTCCAGTGGTTCTTCGGTAGCGAGTTGATCGGAACGCGATCGCACTTTACCATTTTCTATAACCCAAACAGAGGCTTTGGTTTTGCTTCGAGTTGGAGTTGTCACGCGAGGTTGCTATAAAGAGTAGCGGGATATGAACTGTTGGGTAACACTGGATAAATGTTCATCCAAACGATTGAACATCCATTCAGAGATTTCTGCTGGTACGCCATTATAAAAAGCTTGGGCAATACCACCTGTTATGCAAGCAATGGTATCACTGTCGCCACCAATCGATATAGCGTTACGAATAGCATCTTCAAAACCAGTCGATTCTAAAAACGCGATGATGGCTTGGGGAACCGAACCTTGACAGGAAACATCGAAGCGGTAAGCTGGTCTTATCTGGTCAAGAGTTTGCTCTAAATCATATCCAAAGTTGGTCTCTACATAAGACTTGATAGAGCTTTTATCGTGACCTGCCCGCGCTAAAAAGATGGCAGATGCTGTTGCTTGAGCACCTTTAACGCCTTCCGGATGGTTGTGGGTAACTTCTGCACTGCATCGTGCTTGTTGTAACACCGTATCCAGATCGTTAAACGCAAATCCAATAGAACTTACTCGCATTGCCGAACCGTTACCCCAACTGTTGTATGGTTCTCTGCTGCTTGAACCCGCCCACATTTTAAAGGTTCCCCCATAACCAGCAAAGGGGTAGCGACGGTAGTAATACTTAAACTTTTCAATATAATTGTTACTATCTATTGGCAAGTCGGCATTCAAGATAGTATCAGCAACTGCAACTGTTAGTACAGTATCATCTGTAAAACGGCACTCACTTCCAAACAGTGGGAAATCTTTAGTTTTGATATTGTTAACTTCATAAACTGAGCCAATGATATCACCAGCGATCGCTCCTAACATCCTTGTATACCTGTAATTCACTCGTTGTTTTTCTTGAATCTTTTATCTGTTAAAGTTGGTTTATTTTCTTAATAAGCGCAAACCACTGAGGGTAACAAGCACGGTAGAACCTTCATGTCCAATCACACCGGTAGGTAAGTTGATACTTCCCAAAAAGTTACCGACTAAGAGCAAAGCAATTGAACCAAGAGCAACCGCCATATTCTGTTTAACGACAGACTGCGCCCTTTTCCCCAAACGCATTGCCACTTCTATTTTCTCCAACCTATCTGCCATCAGCACAATATCTGCGGTTTCTAAGGCGACATCACTACCCGCCTTTCCCATTGCAATACCTACTGACGCTTGAGCAAGTGCTGGTGCATCATTAATGCCATCGCCTACCATTGCTACTGTTTTATACTCCTGCTGAAGACGGCGAATAATGTGGAGCTTATCCTCTGGGAGTAATTCTGCATATACCTGGTTAATTCCAACTGCTTGAGCGACACTTTGAGCAGTCCGCTTGTTATCTCCAGTCAACATCACAACTTGCTCAACTCCGAGTTTTTTCAATCGGGCGATGGCTGTTGCTGCTTCTGGTCGCACTTTGTCCGCAATTGCGATCGCACCAATTGCTTGCTCTGATTGTGCCACCCAAACGACTGTTTTGCCTTCCTCTTCCAAGATGCGAGCTGCTTGTTTTAACTCATCCGGTAAACTGGTTACATACTGCTGTATGAATTGAGCTTTACCAACAATCACCTGTTGGTTTTCTGCGATACTTCCTACAATACCCTGTCCCGGTATCGCTTGAACCTCAGTAGCACGCGACCAATCTAGGTCTCTAGCAGCTTGCACAATTGCCTCCCCAATAGGATGTTCGGAACAGGATTCTACAGAGGCAGCTACTTTTAATACATCGTCTTCTGAAAATCCGCTAACGGGGATTGTTGCGTACACCTGCACTTGTCCTGTTGTCAAAGTGCCTGTTTTATCAAAAGCGATCGCTCTGACTTTGCCCATCATTTCTAATTGAGCACCATTCTTGAACAATATCCCTTGCCTTGCACCATTAGCAATTCCAGAAAGTAAGGTTGGCATAATTGCTGCCATCAGCGCACAGGGAGAAGCGACAACAAGAAAAGTCAGGGCGCGATAAATCGTAGTTTCCCAGTTCCAGCCCAAGATAAACGGTGGCAAAAGACCCAGCAATAATCCAGCAACTACAATCAACTTTGCATATCCCCGTTCAAATCGCTCGATAAACTGTTGCGAAGGAGGCGCTGACTCTTGCGCTTGTTCGACCAAACGAATCACACGCTGAATCAAACTACTTTCTGGTGGTTGATGTACTTTGAGTTTGAGAGCCCCATTTCCGTTCAGTGTACCTGCAAAGACTTCATCCCCCAACGTCTTCTCCACAGGTATCGACTCCCCTGTAATAGCAGCTTGATTGAGGGTACTGTCGCCAGAAACAATCGTTCCGTCAGTAGGAATCAGTTCTCCCGGCTTAACTATAATTTCATCTCCCACCTTTAACTGGTTGATGGGAACCATTTCTTCTTTCCCAAAACGCAAAACTCTTGCCGTATCTGGTGTCAGACTCATCAAACTGCGAATGCTTCGTTCGGTTCGCCGCATAGCATAGCCTTCGAGAGCTCCACTAATAGCAAAGATTAGAATTAAAACTGCCCCATCAATAATTAGGTGGTACTCACTTCGCCACAAACCTAAAATCGCAGCACCCAATGCTGCCACAATCATCAGCAAATCAACATCTAGTTCTTTCTCTTTAATGAGAGTTGTCAGTCCCTCGCGAGCACTTTCATAACCACCGATAACATATGCTGCAGGTAGGAGTAACAACGCCCATCCTAAAAAGCCGAGATGCAAAGCGAACCATCCGAGAAATAATAATACTCCACAGAGGAGGGCAGCTAGGGTATCTGCGTGTTCCCTGGTAACTTCGGTTAAACGCTGTGGGTAAAGCATGAGAATGAAATTAAAACTTACTCTCTTACGCTAAACCTTGACATCAATGTCAATGTCAATGCTTCTTGGGTAATTCAAAAGCGCTACAATATCCTGATGGGGTATCTCGTGGAAACAAGATGAAAAAAGCTCCACATTATTTCTTGTGGAACGGACTTCTAGCCCGTCCTACAATCAGGGCGCTCATGGATGTGAACCCCACATTCTAGGGCAATTGATTTCTTGGAAGTTCAAAATCATTGCAGGAGGCGAAGCTGGTTCCGTCTCTGCTTCTCCCTTCCTGCTAGAAGATTACTTATCAAAAACCGTTAAGACGAGCCAGTGCGTTGCGGGGGTTCCCCCCATTGAAGCATCTGGCGTCGCCAAGAATACCAAGGTTTAATATCATGTCCGGGTAAAGACTTATCATTAAGGCAGATGGGGAGAGGGGGAGATGGTACAACTGCACCAGAGATGATGTTGTTGCCGTAGAGTAAGGAACCTGCAACAGGCTCGCGGATACCATCGATGTCTACTGGAGGTGCAGCGATGAAGGCGATGATGAAGCAGATGGTTGCGGAAAGTAGGGTGGGGATCATCAATACACCGAACCAGCCGATGTAGAGGCGGTTTTCGGTGGAAGTGATCCACTCACAGAACTTCTCCCATACGTTGGCGCTTTCGCGACGTTGTAAGGTTGCGGTCATGATGGATATAAGTGCTTTAAGTGTTTGATATGTATGTTTCGGAAATTAAGGTAGAGGAATCTACCTATGTTTACAATATTAAACATAGTATTACGGTTTGTAAAGTCTTTTCAGAAAAAATCTTTCTAGGGCGTTGGTTGCGGGAAAGGGCGCTCCAAGAACTCCTCTCTCTAAAGGAATATATAGCTCTGGCTGTGTTATCAATCCAACTCTAGGGCTGACAAAGCGAGTTCCACATTGAGAGCTAAAAATTTATCGATGGGCACGTACATCCAGCAAATAGAAGGCTGTGAATTGTAGCTGTTTTTCTGAAATCCCAAAGCGGAACCTATTTGTTCGTCTCTTGGCTGTGCTGCGATCGCATACATATCGCAAAGGTTGGGAAACTCAGCTTGCATTTGAGTTAGTGTCTGCTGCAAATCCTCTAACAGACGGCAAATATTTCCTCGCTGCTTGTAAGGAGAATCTATCAACCAAATTCTTATACATACAGATGTACAATTTACATCTCCCGATAGAGAGATTTTAAATGGGTCAGTTTGCTGAGAAGCATCCAGCAGAAACAAACTGTTGCGAGGGGGGAGGAAAAAATTTTTCTCAGATTCCCGTGCTATGGGATGAAGAGCGTAAAATCCAACGGGATGTTGGCGATCGCGACGGCGCAATACCCGCATACCAGTAGGATACTGCTCTGCCCAGAGACGCAATATTCTAGCTATTCTATGAGGTTCAACAGCCGCTTTCTTGTTAAGAAAGTTAAAGTCGCGAGCCAAAAAGCTAGCAACAGGAATGCTATCAGTCCGAGAATTGAAACTATCTGTAACAAGTTGTGTAGACTCGACTTCACGGGTAGATTCTTGAGGATTGGACAGTAAAGACCGAACGCGAATGCAGGTGCTGTTACCATCAAAGTCCTTTTCAATCAGTCCCAAAGCTACAAGTCGATCGATCATCATACCCGCTGCACGCTCGCTTCCCCGCCCGCGATCTTGTTGACCGTAAAAGATTTCATAAGCTTCTCGATGCGTGCAAGAAACAAACCCATTTGGTACCTCCAATCGAGTTAATGGTGGTTGTATGCGCTTACCTAGTTCTTGCTGCTGCTTGAGCAATAAGTAAGCCCACAATTTGACGAAATACTCTGCTCGACGGCGCGTGACACCCACTCGTCCTTTCAAAAAAGAAACGTACTTGTGCTGTTGCTCAGGTGGAAACCACTGGTCTATACTTGCCAGATTCATAATGATATACCTCCCTTGCAGACGTTTTAGAGCTTGGCAACTATAAATAAATAGAAATAAATCGGAATAGCAATTGCGCCGATAGCAAACAACTACCGACAGAGATGGACATGGCAATAACCACCGTAAACTCCGGATAAGCCCAGGCGAAACAATCCAAATGATTTCGCGGTGGAAAATGCTGCACGATTTATCTTTCAAAAAACTTCACCCTGCTTCAGCCATCTTCAGGACATTTCCAGCAATAAACGTTGACTTCAGGGATGTTGGTTAAGTTACACGTTACGGACTAGACACTACAGGAGCAAAAAAATCAAAATATTTATGCACGGGGATAACTGAGTCTGATGCTGGTTGTTGTCATGTGTGCTTACTCGTACAGGAGATGATTTATGTACTCTGTAGCAGAAGAACACAAATGTATTACTTCTTATCAAAAACAAAAATTCAATAAACAAAGTTTAAACCGCGAGCAATTGCAACCCGAGTTACAGACAGATTTACTACAAGCTGTGATGGAAGGCTTTGTAGATGGTATTTTAATATTGACACCTCACCGTAAAATACTGCATACCAACGAATATGCTCGTCGAATTTGCCGACAAATGCGAGGAGAAAATTTTGTAAATGCAGTACCAGAGGAAATTTGGCATATCTGTCAGTCTTTAATTGAAAGCCGCGAACTCTTTCCTGGGGAACACATTGTCATTGAGTCTGAAATAGAAACGGATAAAGCCCTAAAACTACGTCTTCGAGTTAGATGGCTGATATTAGGTAAAAACGAACAAGATTACCTGCTCGTAATTTTAGAAGACCGCAATCAAACTTATCAAAGCATGGCTTTGTCTGATGCTAAAAAATACGGTCTTACTCACCGAGAGGCAGAAGTTTGGCTATTGCGTCAAGCTAACCTTTCCTACAAGGAGATTGCAGAAAGACTTTATATTACCATCAATACGGTTAAAAAGCATCTGAAAAATATTTACGCCAAGCAACAGGAAATGTTGTGGCTGTAATACAGATGCCAATGGATGTTATAACGGATGGATAAGGTTTGTAACATATAAACCATCCGCTACATCCGCTACGTCTGTTATGAAATCCGTTGCCTCAATTGTCACTTATAGCCCAGCTTATACAATCGTTCCAACATACGAATGCTTTAATCGATGTACATATTGTAACTTTCGCACAGACCCCAGTAAAAGCCCTTGGATGACAATTTTAGAAGCGGAAAAGCTTTTAAAACAACTTCAAAACCAAAATGTTTGTGAAATATTAATACTTAGTGGTGAGGTACATCCTCATTCTCCACAACGTCAGACTTGGTTCCAGAGAATTTACGACCTGTGTGAATTAGCAATTTCAATGGGATTTTTACCCCATACAAATGCGGGAATCCTAAGTTTTGAAGAAATGCAAAAGCTGAAGCAGGTTAACGTTTCAATGGGTCTCATGTTAGAGCAGTTAACACCAGCCTTGCTACAAACAGTACACAAACACGCACCTAGTAAATTACCAGAAATTCGGCTACAACAATTGCAGTGGTCAGGAGAATTAAACATACCATTTACTACTGGCTTACTGTTAGGAATTGGGGAAAGTGAAAAAGATTGGTGGGAAAGCTTGGAAGCTATTTCTAATCTTCATCAGAAATACCACCACATACAAGAAGTTATCCTGCAACCCCACAGCCCTGGAAGCCAGCAACCCTTTAACGCACCACCTTTCAACCCCCATCAGCTTCCTGAAGTTGTTTTTAAAGCACGTCAAATACTACCAATAGATATCACAATCCAAATTCCACCTAATTTAGTTCAAGATTCACAGTGGTTACTGGAATGTATAGAAGCAGGTGCCAGGGATTTGGGTGGAATTGGACCAAAAGATGAAGTGAACCCAGATTATCAGCATATACAATATCAAAAATTGCAAGAAATATTAGAGCCAGCTGGTTGGAAACTCGTTCCGCGTTTACCTGTTTACCCGCAGTTTGATGATTGGTTGTTAGGAGAATTGCAAGTAGGAGCGAAGAAATGGAGGGGTGCGATCGCTAAGTTTGGGAGCAATTAAATCACTTACAACTTAAATACACCTTAACTTAATAAGAGTTATCTGAAAAGCCATATTTTTGTTGTTAGCATATATAATATTACAAGAATAACCTAGTTTGAGGAAAGTAAGTTTTTTAAGAGTACTCCAAAAATTATTTAAGATTTTTGGGCAATGTGAAAAGCGGAGATAAATGAAAGCAGAAGGCTGCCACCAAATTCATGTTCTATTCTGTCCCTCAATCCCGCAAATAAGGCATTTTTAGTTTGTGTATCTAACTTTAAATAAGGTGAGTAAGTGTTTAAAAGCATTAAATATTCATCAACTGTGTAGGACACTTCAGATACAACTTGTCCGGATGTTAAGTCTTTGAAGTGCCCTGAACCAATAACCATGTTTCCTAATCCTCTCAATATCTCTTCTTGAGTTTCTCTGTCTTCATATCGGTCAAGAGATGGAGCATGGAGTTGATAGATTTCCGATAATCGTTGGTACACTTCGTAACAGGGCTGAAGTTCCGTGTTCCACAATAAAATTAAGTAGCCTCTCTCTTTCAGGACATTTACTGCTTTTGGATATCCGACTTCCGGTGATATCCAATGAAAAGAACTTGCTGCTAAAACAGCATCAAATTTCTCAGCTTCTAGCGTCCACTCTTCAAAGGATGTGTTCTGGATTTCTACATTGGGATAAGGTTGACAATTCTGTTGAGCTAAGCGAAAAAAATTTGGATTGGGTTCCAAGCAGATTGTTGAGCAACCCAATTGAGCGAATGCTACGGTTGCAGTTCCAGGACCACATCCCACTTCAAGAATTTTTGAGCGGGTGCTGAGTTGAGCAACTTCTACAACTTGCTGAATCAAATCTTTAGGATAGCGGGGTCTTACTTTGTTGTACGCTTCTGCTGCTGGAGAATACCAGTTTTTGCGCTGTTCTAAGTCTCTACTAGAGTAGCTGATTATTGTTTGTTTTAAATTTTCCATAATCTACTCGCGCAGGTTTTAGCAGCTTAAAAGAGAATTTTTAAACTACTGTCTCAAACAAAGATTCAAGCAGTCAATGTTATTATATGATGTTTAATAGGCGACAAATTTAAGATTGAGCTGAGAAATTAGAGTCAAGGTTTAAAACTGAAGATTCAACTGGTTTAATAATGGTGGGCAGTGCCCACCCTACTTGTAGAATGGGGGAATTTAAGAATGGTGGACAGTGCCCTGTGGGATGGGCATCCTTGCCCATCGTTGATATGTCGGCTCGTGTCGCCCGAGGTACAAGTGGGATAAAATAACATTGGTATAATATATTTCACTATATATGCCCTTCAAGCGAAAACCGTTACAAATGACTAATGACAAATGACTTTTGACAACCCATTCCCCAATCGGAAACCCGCACCTAATTGCTTTACTGAGAAGATTTGGCAACCTCAAAAGGTGATGTAAAATAGTAAGAGTAGGATTCGGGGGACCATTACTGGTCAGAGGCGCTTATCGAGACTATTTTCGGTAATCTCCAAGGTTTAAAATCGAGCCAGCTGAAACAACTGCAGCGGCTGTATCACCAGCGCATACCAGGCGATCGCATCACTACGCCTGAGTTTTCGGAGCGACTGGCGGCAATTAGCACCGAGCTGAATCAGCCCGTATGTACTTACCTCAATCGGCGCGGACAAGTCATCCGTGTAGGGGTAGGGACACCACGTCAAACGCAAATTCCACTTTTGGAATTGCCACGATACGGTGCTGAACGATTGAGCGGTATTCGTTGCATTGCTACACATTTGAAGCCAGAACCGCCAAATGAAGCGGCGCTGACATCAATGGCAATGCAAAGGTTAGACGCCTTGATCGTGCTCAACATTACTGGAACGGGATTTCAAAGACGGGGTGGTGGCGCTACTGGGTACGTCAAGGAAGCTTACATAGCTCACCTAGCACCCCAAGACGCTCGCAATCTCATCACCAGTCCAGCTGTGAAAACATCTGCTCTAGATCTACCTTCGTCTAGCGGGGGCAAAGAAGGAGGTACAACACAGCAAAGTAAGTACCCAACCGCCAATTGGAGCATACTACCACCGATGAGTCTGGATATGCTCGCAAAGCAGGACTTTATGGATTTGGTGGAAGCGCTGGAAGAAGAGTTCCGGCGGGAATATGTCGCCCAAGAAGTAGACTCAGACCACGAGCGTGTTCTTATTGTTGGAGTGATGACAGATGAGTTAACACCTCAACAATTCCAAGACACTTTAGAAGAGCTAGGGCGATTGGTGGAGACTGCTGGGGGAAACGTAGTGCAGATGATGCGGCAGAAGCGATCGCGCATTCATCCCCAAACCGTAGTTGGTGAAGGTAAGGTACAAGAAATTGCCCTAAGTGCCCAAACTTTGGGAGCAAATTTGATTGTTTTCGATCGCGACCTATCACCTGCCCAAGTTCGCAACTTAGAATCTCAGATTGGTGTTCGGGTGGTTGACCGCACCGAAGTGATTCTAGATATCTTTGCCCAACGGGCTCAATCCCGTGCTGGTAAACTGCAAGTGGAATTAGCGCAGTTGGAGTATATGTTACCGCGTTTGACTGGTAGAGGTCAGGCAATGTCCCGGCAGGGGGGTGGTATTGGTACTCGAGGACCGGGTGAAACCAAACTGGAAACAGAACGCCGTGCCATTCAGCGACGAATTGCACGATTGCAGCAGGAAGTCAACCAACTTCAGGCACATCGAGAACGATTGCGCCAACGGCGACAACATCAGGAAGTGCCCTCAGTAGCTATTGTGGGATATACCAACGCTGGGAAATCTACTTTATTAAATGCTTTAACTAATGCTGAAGTTTATACAGCCGACCAGTTGTTTGCCACTCTTGACCCCACCACACGACGCTTGGCTGTGCCCGATGCAGTGACTGGTGTTGCCCAAGAGATTTTGGTCACAGATACAGTGGGATTCATACACGAGTTGCCAGCATCATTAATGGATGCCTTCCGGGCCACCCTAGAGGAAGTCACCGAAGCCGATGCCTTACTGCATCTGGTAGATTTATCTCATCCTGCATGGTTAAGTCATATTCGTGCAGTTAGAGATATTTTGGCACAAATGCCAGTCACTCCCGGTCCAGCACTGGTTGTTTTTAATAAGATTGACCAAGTAGATAGCGAAACCCTAGCAATAGCGAGGGAAGAATTTCCTTTAGCAGTGTTTATTTCTGCGAGCAACCGTTTGGGCTTAGAAACCTTACGTCAGCGTCTCGGGCAGTTGGTTCACTATGCTGCTAACTATAGCTAAATAAGTCAGTAGGTCGGCGTAAATAAACACAACTATTTGTAAGGGCTGTTAGTGGTTACATCGGCTTTAAGGCTATTAACAGAAGTGAACATAAGTATGTTTTATTGTGCCGACCTACTTAAATTGTTGTGCGTTGTTAGTACAGATTTACCTGGCTAACCTTATAACTGTTTATTACCATGACAGTACCTCATTTGATTTTTATTTCTCAGCTTATTAACTCAACCAGAGCCAACAAATACAATTTAAAATTAAGAAATATTAACTAATTTGAGGATATTATGACTGCGAAAGTAGAAATTTACACTTGGAGAAGTTGCCCATTTTGCATCCGTGCTAAACAGTTATTAACTAAAAAGGGAGTCCATTTCACTGAATACAGTATTGATGGAGACGAAGCAGCACGGAATAAAATGGCTCAAAGGGCAAATGGAAGGCGTTCCGTACCACAAATTTTTATTAATGGTCATCACGTTGGTGGGTGTGATGATATTCATGCCCTCGACTCTCAAGGAAAGTTAGATCGGCTACTCGCTTCTGAGTCATGATTAGTTGGGAATTATGAATTGCAAACAACATAAAATTTTATAATTCATAATTGACCTTACTTCCTGGCAACAGAGGCAGACAGCGTGAAACTGGCTTTTATTATCGATCCCATCCATCAGCTCGATCCTTGTCATGATACCAGTGTTGCCTTGATGGAAGCAGCACAAATTTTAGGACATGAAGTTTGGGTAACTCAAGCAAACTCACTAGGGGTTGTAGAGGGCAAAGCCTGGGCAGTTCTAGAACAAGTGGAACTTGTACCAGTGCAGTTGGTAGACGGACGCTATCAAACGGTTAACTCTTGGTACAGGTTAGACAATCGCACTGCCCTTTGCCTGGAAACAATGGATGCTGTTTTCATGCGAACAGATCCACCAGTTAACGTTCCCTATCTCTATGCCACTTACATTCTGGATTATATTGACCAAAACAAAACCTTGGTGATTAACAGTCCAAGAGGTATCCGCTCGGCAAATGAAAAAATGTATGCCCTTCAGTTTACTAAAGCGATCCCAGAAACGATAGTGAGTGCTGATAAGCAGTTGATCCGGCAGTTTGTAGAAGAGAGGGGATCGGGGGTGCTCAAACCATTAGGGAACAAAGCAGGAGAAGGGATTTTATTTTTAGAACCAAGCGATCGCAATTTCAATTCCATAGTCGAGCTGAGTACTCTTCAAGGTCGAGTACCAGTTATGGTACAAACCTACTTACCGGAAGCAAAAGAGGGAGACAAGCGAATTATCCTGCTGAATGGTGAACCCATTGGTGCCGTCAATCGCCTTTCTGCTCGTGGTGAATTTCGCAATAACATGGCGGCGGGTGGAACAGTTGCCAAAACTGAAATAACTCTTCGCGAGTATGAAATTTGTGCCCAACTTCTGGAAACATTACGCCAAGACGGTTTAATTTTTGTTGGTATTGACGTGATTGGCGGTTACCTCACCGAAGTTAACGTTACCAGTCCCACAGGAGTCAGAGAGATAGACCGATTAGACAATAAGCGTCTCGGTCAACAGGTGATTGAATGGGTTGAAAAGACGGTGAACGGGAAAAATTAAAAATAGCTAATTGATTTTAAAAGCGTCAATAATTGCTATGGGGGAACTTACCGAAGGTGACTTTTTCCTACGGTAGAAGCGATAGTGAGAATTTTTGAGGCTCCCGTGTAATTTCCTTGGCACCCTGGTGAACCGAAACGGTTACAAACAAAACATTGGAAATTACAACAGTAAGACCGGGTGCCGACATTCAGTCTAGTTAAGTGGAATATGGCTATATTTTGAAAAACCACCACAATCTTAAGAACCGCAACTGGCAAAACCCTTAACTGATGAAATACGAGTTAAAAATCTTATGATTTTTCAACCGGATTGCATTGATAATTCATAATTTGTTAATTGTTACGGGGTGGGCGACGTCGTTGTAAGAAATCAGGAATATCCAATCCTGGTTTTTCTTTGTGTTCTGTTATGGGTGATGGAGGGTTAATTGCTGGTGGTTGTGGCATTTGTCGTCTGGCCGGAGGTGGAGATACAACCCGTGGTTGATTGACATTTTGAGATGGCGCGGACTGTACTTCACCGGTGAAACCAGTCGCAATGACCGTCAGTCTCACCTCTCCTTGAAGTCTGTCATCAATCACTGCTCCAAAAATGATATTGGCGTTGGGATCGACCACTTCATATATCGTTTCGGCAGCAGCATTGACTTCATGGAGGGTCAGGTCGCTACCGCCTGTGATGTTAAAGACAACACCTCTAGCCCCTTCAATGGAACATTCTAAGAGGGGAGAAGAAATAGCTGCGATCGCTGCTTCTCTCGCTCTTGATTTTCCTGAGCCAATACCAATTCCCATCAACGCCGATCCTGCATCTGCCATAACAGCACGCACATCAGCAAAGTCAACGTTAATCAAACCGGGGATCGTAATGATATCGGATATCCCTTGTACCCCTTGACGCAGCACATCATCCGCATAACGAAAAGCATCTTGCATGGGTGTTTGCTCGGGGATCACCTCCAGCAGCTTGTTGTTAGGAATAATAATTAGTGTATCTACCCTACTTTTTAGACCCTCAATTCCTTGTTCTGCTTGCTGAATGCGGCGGCGTCCCTCAAAGATGAATGGACGAGTCACCACACCGACGGTAAGAGCACCCATTTCTTTTGCGACTTCTGCAACAATTGGAGCGGCTCCAGTACCTGTACCCCCTCCCATACCAGCAGTGATAAACACTAAATCGGAACCTTCCAAAGCCTTCGCAATTTCGTCTCGTGATTCCTCAGCAGCCTTCTGACCAATTGCAGGATTACCACCCGCTCCCAAACCTCGTGTTAGCTTCTGTCCTATTTGCAAACGACTTGGAGCTGAGGTTAAAGTGAGAGCTTGTGCATCGGTGTTAATTGACCAAAACTCTACCCCTATGACATCGGATGCTATCATGCGGTTAACAGCATTGCTACCGCCACCACCAACACCAATAACCTTAATATTGGCAACTCGACCGGGAACGATGTCCCCAATTCGAGTATCTTCACGCTCTACTTTCTTGCTGTCATGATGATTTTGTTGTCCAAAGTTCAGCCCTGTTTAGGTCGTTCTGAAGGTGATTCTAGTTATGTTGCTATCGTTCATGCAGATGGTAATGGGATGGGTAATCGCTTTCAAAAATGCGGTAGAGGTAAATCAGATAAAGATGCAATCATTGAGATGCGTCAACTTTCTTGTGATATTAACAATGCTGGAATAGCAGCGCTCAAAAAAGTTTTAGAAATAATTTGTAGTTCTATTGAAAATGGAGAAATCATAGGAAATATTAATAATTTTGCTTTAAAAAAATCTAAGGAAGGTAAATACTATCTACCATTTCGCCCTCTAGTTTATGGTGGTGATGATGTTATCTTTGTTTGTGAAGGAAGATTAGGGCTGGAGTTAGCAGCGATTTATCTTAGGGAATTTGAGAACCAAAAAGTTTCTGATAATCAGAAATTAACGGCTCGTGCTGGAGTTTGTATTGTAAAAACTCACTATCCTTTTGCTAGAGCTTACCAAATTGTTAAAGAGTTATACACAGCAGCTAAAAACTTTATTCGTGAAGAGAGAGAAAGATTATGTGAATCTCAAGATTACTATTGTTCAACTATTGATTGGCACTTTGCAACAACTGGTTTAATTGGTTCACTCGGAGAAATTCGTAAACGAGAGTATAAACCTTCAGTTGGAAATCTTACCATGCGACCAATACGCCTAAAAGACCATGATACAGATGATATGCAATGGCGTACTTGGTTTAACTTTATTAACGTAGTTCACCACTTCAATGGTTATTATGATGATGTCGAAGGTAACGAACCTTGGAAAGCTCGCCGCAATAAAGTAATTGCTTTACGTGAAGTGTTTCGTCACGGATCTAATAAGACTAAACAGTTTATGAATATATACGGAATCAAAGCCTTGCCACCTTTGTCCAAAGTTAACAATTTGGAACACGCAGGATGGATTCAAGATATCAGCCCTGAAGATACTTGTGAACTCCGTTGTGGTTACTTTGATGCTATTGAAGCACTAGATTTTTACATCGATTTGAAAGGCAATAACAATGAACTATGAACTACAATTAAAAATTAAACTTTTGAGTGATACAACTTTTGGTCGAGGTGATGGTGTTGCTGGTTTAATCGATCAAGAAGTTGAACATGACAACTGTGGTTTTCCTTATTTGAGAGGACGCACTTTAAAAGGGTTGTTGAGTGAAGAGTGCGATAACCTAATTATCCTGTTCAAGGGCGATATTTACCAACATTGGATGAATGTCAAAAATAAGTTATTTGGTGTTCCTGGTAGTGTCTTAGAAACAATGTCTATTATGCACGTTGGTGATGCTTGTTTACCAGAAAATTTACGTAAGTCTGTTTCTCTCCAAATGCTGAAAGAGAAAGAAGATAATAATAAATTAGCTTTGACACTAACAGATATACTAAATTCACTAACAACTATTCGTCGCCAAACAGCAATTAATTCTGAAAGTGGAACACCTGATAGCGGAAGTCTGCGGTCTGCGCGTGTTGTGATTCGCGATCTTCCTAGTACTCAACCCCGGTTTACTGCTCACTTATTTTTTGATGAAGAACCAACATCTGATATGAAAGCACTTTTAGGAGTTGGAGTTTTAGCACTCCGACATCTTGGTAGTGGGCGTAATCGAGGTCGGGGTCACGTCCAATGTAGTTTATTTGATACTAATAAAAACAATATTACTCAAGATTTCTTACATCTTTTTGGAACCATTTAGATTGAAAAATAAATGCCAGTAATTACTTTTTGTTTGGAAACACAACAGCCAATTTTAGCTACTTCATTTCAAGGCGATCCTAACAGTGATGTATCCTATGCTTATATTCCTGGCAGTATGATTCGTGGTGCTTTAATTGGTCGTTACCTCAAGAGTTATCCAGAATTACCAAATGATATTTTCTTAGGAAAAGTTAACCAAGGAGTTAGAGAAAATATTTTAGAGGAAGTAGAGGAAGAAAATACAAAAAAACTTAAAGAGGCTAACAGATTATTTTTTGATAATAGTACACGTTACTTAAACGCGTATCTATTTTGTGAAAAACAAAAAAAACGTACATTGCCTGTTCCTCTTGCTTGGTACAAAAACAAGGATGAAGAATTCTCTTCAGCAGATATTCTTGATTTAAGTCAATTTGCCCCAGGAAAAATATCTTTAAAAAAAAATAGTGAGAGATTTTGTAATGTTAACAAGCGTCAAGTAGTTTTATACGAAGAAAAACGACGAATCAATATTCATAATTTACGCGATCGCATCAAAGGACGTTCATCACCAACCAAACGAGATCGAGATACTAACGAAGTAATTCAAGAAGGAGAAGGTGCAATTTTTCGTTATGAGGCTTTAGATGTTGGGCAAATTTTTCAAGGAGTTATTTTATGTGAAGATGATGATGTAAAAATGATTAATATTTTACTAAATTCAGCAGATATATGGTTAGGTGGTTCTCAAAGTGCAGGTTATGGACATACAAAAATCATTCAAGTTGATACATACAAAAGTGAGGAATGGGCTGAAATAGGTATTCCACCTCAAGAACGAGTAAATCGTCAAAAGCTAAGAATTACCCTTTTGAGTGACACTATTGTTAGAAATGACTATGGACAAGTTTCAGTTGACCCCGTGTCGATTAAGCAAGCAATTGAAGATAAATTACAAGAGAAACTGAAAATAAAAATACAGTTACCTCAACCAACAGATATCTTCATCAGTAGTACGCTTGTAGGTGGATTTAACCGTAAGTGGGGTTTACCTCTACCTCAAGTTACTGCCTTATCAGCAGGTAGTGTTTTTGTATTTGATGCACAACTAACAACTGAACAAATTCAAATTTTAGAAATTGAAGGAATTGGGGAACGTTGTATTGATGGATTTGGTAGAGTTGCTATTAACTGGTTAGAAGAGTACAGAAATTTTAGTGTTATTTCAAATAGAATAAATTGTGAAAATGAAATTCAGTTAGAAGATGAATATCAGGATTTAGCAGCGCAAATAGCCAAAAATATTTTGCGTCAAAGGTTAGAAAAGTGTCTTATAGACAGAATTAGCGAGATTAATTTAAAAGGGGATATTAGCAATAGCCAACTATATCGACTAGAAATTGTTGCTCGACAAGGATTAAATAAGCTAACTTTTCTACCAATTATTGAGCTATTGAGTAGCTTAACAGATAAGGTCATTGAACAGTATAGAAATACGAAAGTTTCTGGAAATAAATCTTTAGAACAACAACTGAAAGATTGGCTGGAAAGCCCGATTGGAGAGTCTAAGTCATGGCTAAAAAATCCTCAAGAATTAGAAGTAAATATTGCTGGAATTATTCAAAAGATTGAACCTGATTCTGATTTAGCTAGAGAATATACGCTTCGTTTAATTATGGCAGTAGCTAAAAAAGCTAAAAAGGAAAAAAGTCAATGAAAAATACTCAGGCATTATTTGCAATAAAAAATGACTTGATACGTAAACAACGTTATATTATTAAGCGTGTTATTATACGAAGCACTTTAATTTTAGATACGCCAACTAGTCTGGGAAATGGTGATGCAGAAAGCCCAATTCACTTAGCATTAGTTAGAGATAGTATCAGCGAGCATGCTCTGTTAACAGGTTCGTCTATTGCGGGTGCTATACGAAACTACTTGCGAGAATACGAAAATGGGTATATGGCTAGTGAAAAAGCTGATGATTTAGCAACTATATTATTTGGAGCAATTCGGAGTGATGAAGATGGTAATCAAAGCCCTCTGATTATTGATGATTCCATTAGTACTTCTCCCATCAAATTTGAACTAAGAGATGGGGTAGAAATTAACAGTGTCACTCGGACAGCAGCAGATAAAGCAAAATATGATTTAGAGTTACTGCAAACTGGAACAGAATTTCCTTTGTGTTTTGAGTTGTTGATAGAAAGAGAATCTGATGAACCTGCCTTACTTAAAGGACTAGCGATCGCACTTCAGGGTTTAGAAAAGGGTGAAATTAGCGTTGGTATGAAAAAGCGGCGGGGTTTTGGTCGCTGTCATGTGAAAGAATGGCAAGTCTGGAATTTTCACATGGAAGATGCAAGCGATCGCATGGCTTGGTTAACTCTTGACCATTCCTGGTTAACTGAGCCACCTTGTACTAAATTACCTGCTGTTAATACTTCAATTATTGAAGCGATGAAAGAAGTAGGTCTTAAGTTTGTGGAAGAATTTAAGGATCGGCGCGTTCGCTTCACCATTCAAGCCACATTTAAACTTACCAGTTCTTTACTTATTCGCTCCAGTCAATTTGAAACAAGTCGCGATCCAGAGTTTGTTCATCTAAAATCCCATCGACCCAATCCCCAGAGTGCAAATCAACCAAATGCGGTACCAGTATTATCGGGTACAAGTTTAGCAGGAGTGTTACGCCATCGAGCAGAACGGATTGTAAACACTCTACATGAAGTTAACTCCCAAATTACTCAGGAAATAGTTAATGACATATTTGGTTTTCCTAAAGGCAAAAAAGATATAAATCAGCCAGATTCTAATAGTAGAAAGAAAAAGTTAGAGGCTAAAGCAAGTCGTCTAGTTGTCCATGAGAGCATTATTAAACATACGACTGACTTAGTACAATCTCGCATTGCTATCGACCGTTTTACAGGAGGTGTTTATCACGGTGCTTTGTTTCAAGAACAGCCAGTTTTGGGAGGTAGTAATGAAAACTTAAAACTACACTTAGAATTATGTGACCCTAAAGACCATGAAATTGGTCTACTGTTATTGTTGTTGAAAGATTTGTGGACAGAGGATTTGCCTGTAGGTGGAGCTAGTAGTGTTGGACGGGGAAGATTGCAGGGCATTTGTGCAAATATGACTTACTACAAGTCAGGAAAAACCCAAGAGTGGATGATTCAGGAACAACCAGATAAAACTTTGCACATAAGTCACCCTAAAAAACTTGAAGCAATGGTCGAAGCATTTTTGAGGTATTCTCCCTCCAATTCAACTTCTGAATCAAAAAAGAAGGTGGTAGCATGAGCAATTTAATTCAACCTAAATGTACACCTCACGAAGCTACATCAATTGTAGATAACCAAACTCTCTATAATTACCTAAAGAAAAATGCGCCAAAAAAGCACAGTAAACCAATATATTTATTAGCTCATGCTCATGATGGTATAATTTGGGGATATTGGAGTGGAAATGATTTTATCACCACTGATTGTGAATTTCCTCAATTTGCCAAGTTTCGAGAATGCACTTTACAACAGTGTCGTGTCTTTTGTGAAGATAGTGAACTCATGTTATGGAGAACGGAAAAAGGTTGGCGTGCAAGACTGATTGAAAATGTTGAAGGAGTAAAGCCAATTATTGAACATCAAATGCTTTGGGGCACTAAAGTTAAGGAACAAAAAGAAAAGTTTACGCTTGTTGAGGAGGGTCAGGATGGTTTAGAACATGCTGTACCCCTATCCAACATCTCAGATAAGTTTGAAATTGGTAAGCAAGCTAAAAAACGTCCGCTTCGCCTGGTTGTCCATCACTATTTTAGATATAACAATGATGGTTTAGCTTACATCTATCTCAGCCGCCTTGTTGATTTATTCGCCAACTAATTAGATTCAATTATGATACCCAAGCATACTACCCCAGTTCGTAAAGATCGTCGAGCCTTTGCCCCTTACAACTTTGTGGAACTACCAGATGAAGAACAAGTCGTGATAGCACAAGAGCTTCCCAAGCAGAACTGTTACGACCCACAGCGTTACACGGGTTATGTTCAATGTACTATAGTCACACAAACTCCCCTCTACATTCGTTGCGGGTTAATTCCAGATGACTTTCAGAAGTTTGGCGATCGCTCTTGTAATCTCTACGAACTAGAGCAACTGACCCCAGAAGAACAACAACGATGGACTGACTTTTTTTATGATCCAGCTAATTATCGTCCAGTCATTCCTGGCAGTAGCTTGCGAGGTATGATAAGGGCTCTTTTTGAAATTGTTACTTATAGTAAAATTCATAAAGTGTCAGGATACGAAAAGCTCTTTTTTCGTGCTGTGGCTGCACCTGATAACGATCCTCTCACTAATGAATACAAGAGAAAGCTTTGTGAGAAAAAAGAGGATGGCGAGAGCAAGTGGGTAAGCAAAGTCAAGGCTGGATATCTACAACAGCAAAGCGATGGTCACTGGCGGATTTATTTAGCTCAAACACTTAAAGACCAACCTTTTGTATGGGTTCATAAATCTGTAGTGCCTAAAGATGTTGGTTTAATTGATTTTAATAGTAATGATTATTACCCCCAAAACATTGAAGTACGATTTGATGAAATAAGTAAGGAAAAAACGCGCTATGTTGCTAACCAAGTTAGTGAAGATAATCTTAATCATAAATACAAGGGAACTCTGGTCACAAGCGGCAATATGATTGAAGGAAACCCAGAAGGTAAATCTTCTCGTCAATATCATTGCTTGATTGGAGAAAGAACCGACGATTATGTTGAAATTGATCCTGATGCAGTTAAGGACTATTGTTCTGCGTTAACTGATTTTCAACAAAAATATTTTGATAAAAAAAATGGAATTTTGGCAAATAATAAACCTGTTTTCTTTTGCAAAATAAAACAAGGTGAAAAAGTTATATTATTTGGTCACAGTCCTAATTTTAGGGTTCCTTATATTTCCAATACTAAAAATGGGCGTGCTGCTTCAGTTACTGATTTTATTCCTCCCAATTTGAAAAGCTCCGATAATCCAGCGATTGACATGGTTGAAGCAATTTTCGGTTGGGTCAAGGATAAAAAATCAGAGAACCAATCTCGCGCTGGAAGAGTATTTATTACTGATGCTGTAATTGATGATTCAATACCAAACGAGCAGATTTGGTGTCAAGATCACCCTGAACAAAGAATTACACCCCGCATTTTAGCTAGTCCAAAACCTACTACTTTTCAGCATTATTTGGTTCAAACTAATCCAGATGCAAAACGAGAAAACCTCAAGCACTATGGGAGTAGACCCATTGAAGATACCATTATTCGTGGGCATAAGTTATATTGGCATCAAAAAGATGTTAGCTGTAGTTCAATTGAAGAAAAGCGTGAGGAAGAAATACACAGTAAACCGAAACAATATACAAAAATTAGACCTATTGGCTCAAAAGTTAGGTTCCATTTCAAAATTTACTTTGAGAATTTAACTGATGAGGAATTAGGAGCATTTTTGTGGATATTAGATTTAGCAAAAGAAAAGGAAAACCGCATATATATCAAGAGCGATAGAGAATATTGTTTTTCTCTTGGTATGGGAAAACCTTTTGGCATGGGAGCAGTTAAACTAACTAATCAACAATTATGGCTAAGTCAACGCAAAGAGAAACGATACCAAAAGCTATTTAGCGGAAATAACTGGGAGTCAGGAAACTACAGTGATACTCAAGTTGAGGCTCAAGTCTTTGTAGAGTCATTCAAGCATTATGTCTTGAAGCAAATTGGTGACAACCCTAATGGAAATTTGGAAGATGTACCGCGCATCAAAATGTTCTTGGAAATGTTGAGTTTTCCCGGAAAACCAAGAGGTAGTGTGCGGTATATGGAAATAGAACATCCACATAATAATAATGAGTATACTCAACGTCCAGTCTTACCAAATCCTTTCGACGTTTGAGGCATTCTCTAATAAGTTCAATTTCAAAAAGGAGCGCATCCTTATCACCAAAAAAAACTGATATTATATAGTTCCACAAACACCTGTTTCGTTGATACGGAAAGTATATTGTGCCTTACTAGGATGTTTTTCGCGACACTTTGATGAAACTACTTCCAAACCCTTATCAACGAAATATTCGCCACTATCCGGTTCAACTGCCATATACCAGTTATAGTGAGTCTCAATCAATTCCGATTTAACTCGCTCGAATATCGGTTTGCAGCGTTGGAAAAATTCTTCACTTTCAGCTTCTCGTTGCACTTTTTGTTCTTCAGTCCACTGAATTTCAGGAAATATTCGTCCTCGGCGTGCAGTACGAGTTGATTTAACTTCAGTCATGGTTAGTTATACCCTTATTACAATACTTACAGTTCTCCTCTTCAACTTTATCAAATATTGATTTACAGCCTTGGTAAAGCTTAAGTTTCACCAATTTCAAGTAGCTTTAGCGCGACTGGTGCTTTCTATGGCACACTTGCAAACCCAAGCAACGACAAAAGACCCGCAAGGACGATTGCGGTGGAAACTAAGTTTGGTTAAGCGATTGTATGAGTTGGGATACACTAAAGACAACATTCTTCAGTTATTCCGACTTATAGATTGGATGATGGGTTTACCCGAGAATTTAGAACAAGTGTTTGATAATGAACTTATGAGTTACGAAGGAGCAGAAACAATGCCATACATTACGAGTGTAGAACGAGTGGGAATGCTCAAGACAAGCTGAGAATATCGTATTGAAGTGTTGGAAACGAGGTTTGAGGAAGTACCACCAGAGTTCGTTGAAATGCTGAATAATTTATACGATAATCATATACTCAAGCAACTCTTCAAACAGTCCCTCACCATTAATTCCCTAGAGGAATTTCGGCAGTTGTTAGTCCAAGCGCTAGCAGAGCAAACTTTAGAGAATTAATGTGAGAATCAGTAGCGATAGCGAAGCTAATGGAAGACAGCCGTATCGAAACTCCTGTGTTTTCCTCTCTAAGTTGAGAGCAATAGCGAAGCTATCGGAAGACAGCCGTATCGCACAGTTATTGTATCTCGGATTTCAGAACTAGCTCTGACTGTAAAAAAGGTATTAAGTACTTAACATAAGTCTTATTTTTTCAAGAGGTCAATATGGCTTTCAGTAATTACAAAACTATAGGAGAAGTTCTTAAAGAATTTCAAATTACCTACACAGAAGTAAATTTTATTATCGAGACTGAGTTTATTGTCTCTGACTACTTGCGAGAAGATTTAGAAACCACCATGCGAGATGGTGTAGTTGATAACTCAGAATTTGCAATTTGTGAGAATCTCGTTTTTCCAGTTCTTAAAGAAGTGTGGAAATCTTACCGCAGCCAGTTTATTTTATGGAGTCACCAGTCATTTACGTGCTTTGCGGTTGTGCGACCAGCGTTCGGTTCAATTAACATGAAGATATCTAACCGATTGTGGACGTTGGGATGTAGTCCGTCTATAATGTTACTAGATTGATGTTTGGCAAACCGAAGCGGGGGCTAAAACCAGGGGGGTTCTGCCAAAATCGCCAGAACCTAGACAAGTTAATAGTTACAGCGTTTTGATATTCGGCACTATTGATATTTTATGTCAATAAGCGAGGCTGAAATGAGGTCATTTTTTCGATCTGCCAAAACTGCTGGTAGAATCCTTGCTCTGTAAGGGTTTCAGATGGCGGACTTGAAACGTAGCGATTCCCGGTAACGGGACTGAAACCGAGAGAGGATATTAACTTCGCTCCGGACAGGTCACTCTTGAAACGTAGCGATTCCCGGTAACGGGACTGAAACGTGCTTACTCAATGCAATCTGCACGATCGCTCTACGCTTGAAACGTAGCGATTCCCGGTAACGGGACTGAAACTGTTAAATATGCTGTTCGGCGGCATTCCCTTTAGCGCTCCCGGCTTGAAACGTAGCGATTCCCGGTAACGGGACTGAAACTCTGCTTTTTGGCACGCCAAGCACAATGCAAATTCTTGAAACGTAGCGATTCCCGGTAACGGGACTGAAACTACCAATGGCATACCAAGGTCGCTGGTCGGGTGGTGGGCTTGAAACGTAGCGATTCCCGGTAACGGGACTGAAACGTTTCTTGTAACGTTCACAGACAGAAAGACCGTAGAACTTGAAACGTAGCGATTCCCGGTAACGGGACTGAAACCTGTTAGTGGTGCGGCAACAGCTGGTGCAGTTCCGTTGCTTGAAACGTAGCGATTCCCGGTAACGGGACTGAAACCTCCCAACAATAACTCAGCTGGTAACGGCAGTGTCACTTTACCGAGGCGATGGCAGTGAAGTGGAAGCAGTTGATGGCAGTA
>NZ_BAAFZH010000073.1:0-101503 GCF_054684315.1 Scytonema sp. NUACC21
AAATGATGAAACTCTTACCTTTGGTGATGGTTGGAGTTTGGCTAACGTTGATGCAGATATCCAAACAAACGTCACACTGACTCTTCGAGAGAACCTAGGCGTATACAATCCATTCCGCATGGGGACGCGGTTGTACTTAAGCGCACCGGATGGTAACAGAATTGGATTTACCTTTGCACCACAGAAGGTAACGATTCCTGGTGTCACCTATTACACTCCTGCTTGGGTGTCAGATGTTGCTGGCTATCAGTTAGAGTCAGTTGATGCCAAGCTCACAGCTGCGGGTAATAGCTTCTATGACATGAAAACTGGGGAGGCTTATAACCCTGCAAGCGGTGAGTTGGATGGCTACGAGTATAAATTAACTGATGGTAGTGGCAATGTTTACTATCTCAGTACCAACAAAGGTATCGTTGAGCAAATTGCAACCAATGGCACTCGTTTAGTTTACAGCGATAGCGGTATTACTTCCTCCACAGGTGAGACGATTCGGTTTGTTCAGGATGCTCAAGGTCGATTAGAACAGATTACCACTCCTGATGGCACACTGGTTAAATATACCTACGAGGGCAGCCATTTAGTAGCTGCACGTAACTTGTCAACAGGTAACGTCAGCCGGTACGGCTATTCTTCCCCCTCTCCCTCCCTCCCTCCCTCAAACACTCCCTCCCTCCTCACCCTAGCCACCGGCAATCCCGGTACTCCCGGTAGTGTCATTAGTTATGGTGCTACACCGCAAGTACTCACCGTCGGAGGTGATTTGGGTGGTGCAGTACAGTGGAATGGTCAAGTTATTAATGGTGTCGGTACTGAGCGCTACACATTCAGCTTGAGAGATACTGAAATTTCTGCCACCGCAACAGGAATTGTCCTTGTGAGTGTTAACGCCGAAGGGGATGGCGTGTTGAGAATGCCTGCGATCAATGGGTTAACACCAGTCGCCAGCAACGGCAATTATGGCCTGTATGCGATTGATAAAGCTGGATTGAATTTAGTTGAAGTTGTAGGAAGTGGCGGGTATAACTTACAACTCACTGTTGCAGGGGATATTAACCGCGATGGGGCTGTGGATGGTGTTGATAGTAGCTTGCTGGATGCGGCAATTCGCGCTCTTCGCTATAACCAAGCTTATGACTTCAACCGCGATGGTGTATTAAATGCCGCCGATGTGCAGATTCTGGGTAGTAATTATGGTTTTACTGCAAATCGAGCACCCGTGGGTAAACAGCAGAGTGTACTGACTCACGTTGATTTAGATGCAACGATTGCGTTGAATAAATTGGCTACTGACCCAGAGGGAGACGCGGTATTCTTCCGTATTATTAGTGCAGAAAATGGTACGGCAAGCTTGACACCAGACGGTTCGTCTGTACTGTTTACACCTAATGATGATTATTTTGGGACAGCTAGCTTAACATTGGTTGCCCACGACGGATATAGTACCTCGGCACCATTTCAGGTGGATGTAAATGTGAGCAATGCAGCGCTGATTCATCTTGATTTTGCTAGGCGCGGTTTGCGTCTCGAACGGGGTGAAAGCACCGAGTTAGTAGTAGTTGGTGATTTTGCTGACCAACAAGATGTAGTGCTACCTTACTCGTACTTGCAGTTTGCTTCAGATACGTCCACAGTGGCATCCGTTACAAATATGGGTGTAGTGACTGGATTAAATGATGGTGTGTCGGTACTCAGTGCGTCGCGCAATGGAATTAGCGCGGTGACCGCACTAAGAGTGGGTGAGTTAGTGCCCACGTCTGAAGCAGAATTGAATACCGAGCTTGCTGAAGAAAATGGTTTGAACGTTTACCCACAAGCAGTTATGCTGACTAAAGGCTCCACGCGGCAGTTGCTTGTTGGAATCGAAGGAATATATGATTCTCCGGACCTTAAGGCTAGCGCTACAGGTACTCGTTACTTTGTCAACAATCCAAACATCATCAAAGTCGGCGCAGATGGATTAATTACCGCGCTTGACAATGGTATTACTAATGTTACCGTTATTCACGGTGCATCCGAATCTGTAGTTCCGGTTCGGGTAGAAACTCCACGCATTTTGAGTGTAGCTCCAAGTGCCGCAGCAGAAGCACAATTAGGCGCTAATGGTGGAATTGTCGAAGTCGAAGTACTTGATGCTGACAATGAACTTCGCACAATGCAATTAATGATTGCTCCTGGTACGCTATTTGGAGATACCAATATACGCTTCACCCCATTATTAAATGAGCAACTCTTATCGCTTGCGACTCCAAATGACTTCAAGTTTTTATCAGGATTTAAGTTAGAAGCTGGTAACGACCCACTAATGTTACCTGTGCAATTGGCGATTGAATTACCGCATTCCCTGAAGGCAGATGAATCGCTCTTCGGTAAGACAGCATACTTCTTTGAGAAAAGCCTTGTTCCAGACGCAAGCGGTAACTGGCGAGAAAATTGGGTGGTTGCAGAATCAGCCGTGGTTGGTGCGGATGGTATGATTCGCACTTCCTCACCACCGTGGAAGGGTGTAAGAGAAGGCGAATATATAGTGGCAATTGATACCCTTCCTGGTGGTGTAGCCCTAGTCAAAGGTAAGCTAACGGCTACCTACAATATGCCTTCGCAGTTGGTTAGTCTTTTCCCGGCAAGCTACACAGTCACTAATGGTTTGTCTTCAATATCCATCGGGAATTTAGATAGCAATGTAGCTATAGTCAATAATTACAATAGTGCCTACCTTAGCGATGGAAAGCTAACAGCCAAAGTTTTTGACTCAAGCCTGTTAGTTCAATTTGAGAAAATATCAGTTGAAATTAGCGGTATCAGACAAGATGTACTCAATTTGATTGAGTTAATTCTTGAATTAACTAAGGAAGAAACTTCTTTATCCGAGGATATTGAACGACTCGAACGTGTCTATCAAATTTTAGACGATATGTTTAAAGGAGAATTACGTGCAGCACTGGAAGTAGAAACACCAACAAAACCAACAACACCAACGCAACCATTCCCAGGACCAGCACCCGCAGGACCAATAGTACCAGTGCCAACACCAAAAACTCCTGAAGAAAAAGAGGCACTACAAAAAGAAATCCTTGTGGTGATCGTCCAAAAAGAAGAAAAATTAACTCAAGTTAAAGAAAAATTAAAAGTAGAGCGTCAAAAGAAAGAATCACTTGAAGAAAGAAGGGGTAAGTTGGATGACCAGATGGGAAGCTTGCGTAATGCGTTAAGAGCCTACAATTCCGCAGGCAATATTATACAACTACTGGATACCGCACCATTCTTATCAGTTAGTTACGATATTTCCTCCTTAGAGGTCATTAAAGTACCGACAGTCGGGTTGCCACAAATAACCCCGACTGGTGTGCAACTGAATACAAATGGTCTCCCCAGTTTTGAAGTAAATTTAGGAATCCCGGCACCAAAAACATCTGGCCCTGCGGCACCTCCAGTATTGCAACAGGCACAATTACGATTTAAGAATGAGAATAATCAACCTTACCCAAGTAACCAACCAGTACTGTTCCTAACTGGTAGCAACATTCTGGTAGATAATGGTGATGACCCATTAGGCAGTTCCTTTGAAGATTTAATTGTCAATTTCCAAATGGGTTCAACCACTGTTACTGCTAAGGTTTTAGCTGATTTAAGCGAGCGCTTACCTAATAATCGCTTCAAGGTAGCGGTTTTAGTGCCAAACACCGTAGTCTTGGGTATGTCGGATATCAGCATTACTAGACGGCAAAACCAAGTTGTAGACCGGGTTGGTACTGTGCCAATTAAGAGAGAAATCAAGCTCGATAGTAATGAAATTCAGCTTGAAGCAACTGGAGAGTATATATTTGGTACTCAGCGCTTGTCGGATTTAGTTTCCGTAATCGATGGACGCGACCCCAAAGCTTTATTTGCCGACCCAAGTAGTAACGTGAATAGCAGTGCTGACCTTCTACTGAGTCGAATTCCTGTTGGTACTAATGATATTTCTGACCGACCGCGAGATATTGCTGTCACTAGCGATGGTACCCGTGCTTACGTAACGCTGGAAAACTCTGGTCGCGTTGCTTTAGTTGACCCAATGGTGTTGCAACAAATTGACACTAATGCCAAAACTGAGGTGCTCGACCCCATCAGTTTAGGTACGGATGCATCTCCACGTTCGATTGCGATCGATGCGCGTAACGATTTTGCATATATCGCTGATAGCAACATGGGAGTTATTTATGTACTTGATCTGAATCCCAATTCGGCACAATACCATAAAGTTGTTGAGAAAATACAAGTGGCACCAGCACCATACGGGTTGCGGGAAATGGCTATTAGCAGCGATGGTCGGAGGTTGTTTGTCACTGCACCTAGCAGTATATCTGCAAACACCATACCTCAACAAAAAAGTCAGATTTTTGTTATCAACATAGACCCCAAAGACCGTCCGACTAATCCAGCCCAAAATAAAAATAATTGGCACAAGCAAATTGGTACTGTTGAAGCTGACCGTAGAGTAGAAGGGATTAGTGTAACCAATGACCCCAACAAATTGGTATTTACCAACCGTCAAAATGACCAAAAAGGTTATGGTGTTTTAGAGATTACTCAGAATGAACCTGGTAAGTTTGCCGCAAGTACTAGATATGCCGAGTTGCAACTCGGTCCAATAGACGATTATTTTGATGTCAATAACGGCATCTCGGTAATTGTTACCCGCGATGGCGAGTATGGCTTTGTGGTTGGTAACAACGGCGGTCCTTTCATGCAAAATGGAGGTTTCCGAGAAGATGTTGATGGGGTACAAGCTGGTAGCAATATTGGTATTATTCGAGACCCATTAGGACGCAATCCTCAACTCGTAGCCGCAACTCGACCAATTCCACTCGGGTTTGCAACTGACTTATTGCTTTCGCCAGATGATAAGTACCTCTACGTTGCAAACCCCAATGGGATTGGCGTAATGACCTATGATATAGATGAAATTATCTACACCCTCAATCACCCAGAAGGGTTCATCATTGATGGACTTGATAGAAGCGAAAGTTCTCGCTTTTTCGACCCCAATACTGCCAGAAATGCTAAATATATCGATTTTGAAAAAGTACCAATTGATGATATTAATCCAGCCATTAGCGTTACGGCTGACTACGGGATTATCATTGAAGATCGTCCAAGAAATCAGTTTACTTATGGAGTCTTAGATGTAGCTGATGGTTTTGGTGGATGGGTTGAAAGTAGTTTTGGTCCTATTGGCACTTATGTCTTTAACTTAGCTGCGACTTCACCTCAACCAGATTGGTTGCGTTTAACTAGTCCCCTTACAGTTACAGGTGAACTGACTCCTACTTTTACATGGGAAATTAAGGATGAAACTGGTAGAGAGAAAAATGTTAGCAAAGTGGAACTTTTTGTTAGTGTTTTTGATAAAGGTAAAGGATTGCTGCCATCCGATTATTGGGACAATTTAACTTCAGGACCAGACTACAATCCTAATCGTATTCTCACTGCTACATGGGAAAATAACCAATGGCAGTTAGCAGATGGAACTCTAGCCAGTAATGAAAAATCTAATAAAAGCTTCACACTTCCTAATAACCGTATGTTAACGGCTGGTCAAAAATATTATTGGTATGTTCGCGCTGACAATTTAAAACCCAAAAAAGGTGAATTTACAACTTCACTACCATCAGTTCAAGGCGATGTTTTTAGTAGTGTGACTATTTTGACTCCTGGTGTAGAACCAGGGGGTAATATCCATAGAGATTTGGTGAAAAACAAAATTAATGCGCTCGCAGAACATCTTTTTAACCAAGGAGCTTCGGTACTGGAATACAATACACGGTCTGGAAAGTGGAATCCTGTTACTTACAATGGGCTAAGCAGACCTGCTGAACACGGTAAACCGTTAGTTTTATTAGCGGATTGGACAAAAAACATTAACGAGCAAAAATCACTATACAATTCTGGTTTTTCAGAGGCAGCAGCAGATTCTTTATTTGCATCATTGGTGCAGCTAGATCAACAACAAGGTGGTAGTGTCGGACAGAGAGATACGAAAGGAAATCTTGTTAAACTGTATTATCCCAATGGAAACCTTATCCGCAATCAGGGATCTGTTTTCAACTCTCCATTACATTTTATTGGGTTTGGTCAAGGGGCTGTAGTAAATAGCGAAATTATTCAGCGCTTGGGAACCTTTTTCCCAAATGCGGGCGGTACTAGTAAAGAGAACCGTGATTTACAAATGACAACAGTAGACCCTCATGACTACGATGTTAATTTCTCACGAGGAGCATTCCGAAACATCCTCGATCCCAACATTAGGGTATGGGAAAATGTTACCTATGCCGACAACTATTTTCAGGAAAAAGGAAATGAGCAAACATTAAATGGGCAAATAATTTTTACATCTGATTGGAATGTAGATTTAGGAGGTTTAGCAGGATTTGACCAAGACATAAGTACAGGTGGTCCTCATAGGTCTGCTATAACATGGTATGCCGGAACCCTTAATTTAAGCGAAAGTGATGGAGTTTATCGTCGTCTTGGCGACTTAAACGCGTCTCAGTGGAATCTCAATCAGCCTACCACTCCATCCACTTGGTATACTCCTGACCACGCTAAAGTTAATTTGGAACACGGTGCCCGTAATGCGCCTTGGGAGGGAATCAGCACTGGCTGGTTTAACTCAATCTTGGGTGGTGGCTCTCAACTACGTCCATATTTTGATGATGGGAAAAAGACTAAACAGGAACTTGGAGACTTTAAAGAATATATAGAAAATCATAGGGTTTCAGTATACGAAGATAATACTTACACCAGTTCTACAAATATAAGCATTGGAAATCGGATGCGCGGTGACTATGCTGTACCTACGCTGTTTAATGGTAATTTTGACGCAATTACCGGAAAAGTAAGTTCACAAAGTATTCCTGGCTGGTCTCTTTACAATGCTGAAAACGAAGGTTCGCAAGCTAATTTGACTAGGTGGCATCAAATTACTACTTTAGACCAGAATTATTTAAATCAATTGCGTTATAACCAAGACCAACCTAATTATGCCTTGCAATTAGGAGGTGGCAAGACAACAAAAATATTACACAACTATTTTGTTGTACCAGAATGGGGTGATTTGCGATTTAACCTTCATGCGCCATCTCAGAATGGAAAGCTTCATGTATATCTAGAAACTGAACCTACGGATCCGAAAATTATTGGTAGCGGTCGGCGAAAGTTAGCGACAATAGATTTACTAACACCTCCAACAAATAATGATAATACTATAAAGATAACGAGGGATGATGATGGAAGAGAAACGCGACAAGTAATAAGTACGTATGAAAATGATATCTATAAAATTGACTTCGGCAGAAGAGGCTTTGAAACTTTCCATGTAGACAGCAAATTACTTGACCCGTTTAGAGGTCAGGTAGCGAGATTAAGATTTGAATTAGAAGGCGGTAATACAGTTTATTTGGACGATGTATTCTTCAAGAGTATTCACCTCAAATTTGGAAATCCAACTGAAGCAAGATACACTGAATCTAAAAATGTCAACGACCCCTATAGCTCAAATTTAATAATTGAAAAGCCTCAATATACAGTAGCGTATGATAACAATACAAGAAATCCAGTTTGGGTTAGTTGGCAATTAAATCAATCGTGGTTAGGCTCTGTAGGGCGTCCTGATACTGTCTTTGCTGAAGATCCTGAACTTCCACCGGATTGGAAACGAGTTAGCACAACTGATTATACCTTCTATGCAAATAGTTATAATCTTAGTTATGGTTTTAACCAAGGCCATTCAATTCCTTCTGGAGATAGAACAAACAGTGAAAAAGACAACTTAGCAACTTTTGTTGGCACCAATTTAATTCCGCAAAACGCTGATAATAATATGTTCTTTGGAAGTTCAAATGACCCAACACAAGCATCTGCATGGTTCAATATTGAAAAATTTGGGCAGCGACTAGCAAACCAAGGTAATGAACTATATATAGTTGCAGGTTCTTTTGGTAGAAATCAGCAACCTCAGAAAAGAAGTAATGCTATTGCGGATAGATCTGGGTTTTCAGGAAATACAAATTCACAAGCTTTAGACAGTAACGGAATTAATATTCCAACTTGGACGTGGAAAACAATGCTTGTTTTGGATCGTCCGGGTTTGGGTATTAATGATGTAAATAGTAATACAAAAGTTTACACATTTCTAACACCTAACAGAGCCGAACCATCAAAACAAGACTGGATTAATGCAGGAACACAAGGAATATTACACCCATTTTATGAGCTTACAAATTTGCAATTAAATCGAACTGTTGCTCGTATTATGAATAGGGATGAGTGGCGAGATCCGAATACTTGGCTAGTTTCTATTGAAGAACTTGAAAGCGTTCTTCGTAGTAAAAGTATTAATTTTCTGTCAAATGTTTCCGAAGATATTCGTACAGAAATAAAGAGACAAATATATTTGCTGCCAATACCTATCTTGCCACCGACCACATCTCTGTTGGCAGGCACAGAATTAACATCAGATCTAAAGGACACAATAGGAATCAACGACGATGTTTCCATTAGGTATAGTGGTATTACAGAAGAAACCTCGCATTATGGGGAGAAAGAAGAACTTAACTCCGCTCGGGTTAGTACTGCTCAGATTGGAATGATTCAGATGGCTACGAGCCAAATTGACAAAACTGAGATTGCTTCCACTCAAGTTAATGTCAACCAGGTAAGCGTCACTCAGGAAGGGTTCTCTGGCTGGCAGTTCCAACCCACTAAAATTCCTTTCTCCAGCCTTGTAACTTCTGAGCAAATTGTCAACAGCAATTCGCCTCAGGCAGGGTGGCTTGGGCAAGTCTTCGTCAAACTCTACCCATTCGTCATTAACTATAATGAAAAAACTATATTACCTAACGTATATAAAGATAACCCACTCAATCTCTGGTCTACCTTCTTCGATCCTGCTAATCCCTTCGACCTAACCTTCCAAATCACCGACCTCCCCACCGGGCAACTAGCCGAAGCCCAAATCACCAAATTCGACCAATACGGGCGCTCGAACGGAGGTATCCTCACTATCGACACCGACGCTAACGGTGTAGGCTGGTTTATCGACACCACCCCTTGGGAAAACAGCGAATTCACTCAGACCCTAACTGACACAGCCTTCCGCGCCACCATGGGTGATGCAGCTCTTAAGTACGACCTCCTCACTACCATCCTCCACGAAATGGGGCACTTGGCAGGTATAATTAATGGCAACCCAGGATTTGACCGCTACGTACAAACTATCAACGGCTCGAAGGTCTTCTTTGGCGACAACTTTAATGCAACCCTGACCCGCGATGGTAGCCACCTCGACTATAAAGTACATCCCGACGACTTGATGAATAACACGTTGGTACCAGGTGTACGTAGATTGCCATCACTACTTAACCTACAAATAGTCAATGCTATCCGTGGTATAAATGCTTCAATACCACAGCGTTCAACTAACCCATCACCTCAACCATTCTTCCTCCCCATTACCCCAACTAACTATCAACCCGCGTATAATCAACCCCTTACACCAAGCACTCACACTAACCTTGCGCCACTTACTGCAATACTATTGGCAGAAATTACCAATGGCGATTTCAACATTGATGACCCTAACCACAAAGACTTCGGCTGGTCAAAACGTGGTGCCGCAACAATCTTAAATAAAGAAGCTGTCCTGAGCGAAAACTCACCCTTTAACAGCAACTTCTCTCAATCGTTTATTATTCCAGAAGGAGCCAAGTACCTACAGTTCACTCTCAAAAACACCAACTTGGGTCAAGATACTCCACTCGCACCAGGTGACGCATTTGAGGTGGCACTACTCGACGCACTCACCAAACAATCTCTCGTCAACACACTCACCGGCTTAAGCAAAACTGACTCCTTACTCAACATTCAACACGACGGCACAGCTTATACCAGCAGCAAAGTCAAATTAGTTAACACCACTCCCAGCACCACACTTGCTCTCAACCAACCACTAACATTTAGAGTTGACCTCACAGGAGTACAACCTCTTACAGCAGCAACACTTCACTTTGATTTACTCGGTATTTTTCTTGAGCAAAGATAGCTGGAGTTAGTAAAGCCTTTAATTGCTGAGAAATTACTTCATTATCTATAGTAGGGGTATTATGTTTATGTGCATGGTCAGAATTTTGTTTTTGTCGCTTGGGCATAGCGGTAGACCAAAATTTTCATTACCGAGATTAATCATTGAATTTACATAACAACGTTGCCCACTGCTGACAAAATTATTCTGTTGTAACACTCTTGGTTTTGAAGAAGATTAGCCCTATCAAAAACTTACTTAATAATGATAATCAAATATTGGGGGAAGGAGGCGAGCAACGCTCGCCTCCTTCCCCCACCCCCAGCTAAGATTATCATTTTCGTAAACGGTTTTTTGAGTATTTTAGCTGATTGACAAAATACACTTTTTCTTAACCTGTCACGGGTGCAGCATGAGCATCATTACCCTCAATTGGCTCATGGCAAACCTCTAAGCCTTTTTCTATGACCAATTGAGCTTTTATAGATACAACAGCATTTTTACCTATTTTTTTAGCTCTGATATAGCTTTCTTCTATTGTTGTTAGAGAAAGTATATCAACAGACATCTCAGAGTCTCTAAAAGCTGCTGAGGTTGGTCTGTTTTCCTCCCAGTTAAATTGACCTGGATGCAGCCACCTCAGCAACTTATCAGAGGGCTTTATTTGATAGGGTTCAGCCATTTATTAACAGTCGAATCTAAATAATAGCCAATCTAGTATAGAATACAACTCCTCTATATGGCATTCTTCTTCAATGTCCGAATTGCCCTCAGTCTTCAAGTACTCAAGTTTATCCTCTGCTTCTAAGGGAATGTAAATTTCTAACTGTCTCGAAGAGAAACGTTTTCCAGCCCATTCAAATAAAATTTTACCATCAGAGCATGGGGCAATAAACGGCTCAATTTTTGAAAAATCAAGCCCTCTATTAATACAGTAAGTACGGAAATAAGCGTAGAGGCTTAGAGCTAAATCAATCTGTTCTTTAGAAAATTTAGGAGCATCATAACCATCCCACTTATCTTCCAAATCTGACAAGTGAATAATTCTTTGATAGGCATTAGTATTTTTTCGCCAGTCAAAAACTTGTTGCTTGCGCGTATCGATAAATAACGAGGAGTCTTGCATAACGTAAACGCCATTAGAGGATAAGAACTTTAAAGCGGCTTTTGAAGCTGCTATAATAGGAGCAATACACTTGGCATAGGTAGTTGAAACAGAGTAAACTTGCTCTGCTGTTCTGGAAATTGAAATATTATCAGAGTTTTGGACAACCTTTAGACGGGCATCTCCCCATGTGGTTTTGTTCATGTTGTTACCCTTGCTATGACTCTAAAAAGGCTTCTTCTATAAAAGACATAAAAATATCGAAATCAGTCTTTCAAGACTGTATAATATTTTTTACGTAAGATACTCTTTCTCTGCGGACAGACTACACCAACGCGCAGCACGCCGACAAAGGAGGCATACGACCGTTCGCTCCAACCAATCTACTTCATTTAGCTGAGAAATACTGTATTAAATTTACTATCAAAATCCAAGCCTGCGATCGCCATGAACTTCGCGAAACTTATCAATCTTGCAATAGTCCACTTTTCTCCGGTGTCAACCTCTGCTTCAGAGGATAAATTAACCTCTAAAATTTGAGCATTAGTGCTGTTTCAACTTGCTACTCACATTATACGCCACTTGCATACTTGCGAGATCGAGCGTATCAATGCACTAGCTAATTAAATCTTGTCCGTCACGGTACAATTTCCCGACAACGATGTTGAACTTGTAACCAGTTGCGGTTTCAACGTGCGGTCGCGAAAAATTTAGTTTTTCGTCCACGATTTTGACTTTTTTTGCCAATACTGCAGGGGAGTCAATTAGCGATTTACTAGATTTCTCATTTTTACTTTCTATAATTTTTTTACTTAAAGGAATAAGAAATGCCTGTTGAAAACAGTTCTATACTACACCTTTTTACTAAGCCAAAATCCGGTTCACCAATGGTAGAATTGATAAAATTAACTTTAAAAGTTGGTCATGGCATAGAAGGTGATGTAAATGCCAATCCCATGAGCCCCAGGCAAGTTTTGATTGTCAGGCAGGAAGATATTTTGGAATTGTCTATCCCACCAGGGGAATTACGAGAGAATATTGTTATTACAGGTATTACCTCTGAACTATTTGTGCCTGGTTCTCTACTCATTTTTGAAAGCAGTGCTGCAGTGCGTCTCACTTTTCACTGCGAGCCATGTAAGAGAGTAGCACATTTAGTAGATTCTCTGAAAAATATTCAAGGAAAAAGAGGAATTTTGGGTGTTATTATCACAGCAGGTACAATTCAAGTTGGCGATCGCTTTCAGGTTCACCAAAATCGATTTGCAGCATTATCTGAAAATCCATATGAACGTTTTCTATCTTTCCTGATAAAAGTACCACGTGGAAAAGTAGTAACCTACAAACAGATTATCCAGGGAATAGGAGTAGATAATAGCTATATGCGAGCTATTCCTACATACCTGAAAAAAACCTCTGCTGCTGATTACCCCATACACAGAATTTTAAACTCTGAGGGCTATTTAATACCGTATATTGATGCTCAACAAAGTAAGCTAGAAACTGAAGGCATTCAGGTTTTGTATCAAACAGATTCATTTGGAAAACCAAATAAGTCTTTTGTCAACCTTAAAGAATATGCATGGGAAGACCAAACTATTTATCTAGAGTAAGTAAGTCGGTAAGAAAAAACTTAACTGATAAAGACCGTCCTTAGTCATTTGTCAATGGTCATTTGTAAAAGTTTCAGATGCATTTACATTTTGTAACGTATTTCTGTTTATTCACACCAACTTACTTAGTAGAATAGTTATATAATCAGGAAGCACAATTGAAAATCGTTGTAAAGTTTGCAGTATAAGTCTGTTACTTTCATCCTTTATCCTTGATACTTCAGCCTTCATGTACTAGTGTCTACTTACGATAACATCTACGCGATCGTGCGCCAAATTCCCTCAGGTCGGGTGGCAACTTATGGTCAAGTGGCAGACTTGGCTCATCTGTATGGTAAAGCGCGTTTGGTGGGATATGCTCTCTATCGTGTGGATTTGAGCTTATCCGATGTTCCCTGGCATCGCGTAGTCAATGCAAAGGGGGGAATATCTCACTCACCATTAAGACATGGCACAGACTACAAGCAGCGGCTACTCTTGGAAGAGGAAGGAATAAAATTTAGTCCAGACGGAAAAATAAATTTGCGCGAGTATCTCTGGCAACCTCAAGGATAACTTGCTAAAAAAAGTACGATCGCTCCAATCTTGTTTTCTCCAAAACTGAAAGCGATCGCACTAGGGATGTCCAAGAAATAAGTTATCCATCTCGTGGGACGGGCGTCTTTGCCCATGCTATACCAATGGCGGGCTGGAAGCCCGTACCACAAGAGAAAGTTGGATATTTTTATATCTGGAAGTCCCCTAATTAATTAAAATTTTATGAAAAGCTTGCTGATACCCGTAGGCTGCTCTAACAAACTAACCAGCAGCTAGCCCTTAATCATTTCCCGCACTTTTTTCTGTAGTGCCGGGTCTTGTCTGACAACTGCTTCAATTTGATTAAAGCGCTCGGGTCTTAGACCTTCAGTCTGTAAGACTTGCTGCATCTTGGTTTCTGCCTGTTGCTGAATTTCCCTCAAACTTGCGAAAGCCTTCTCAAATTGTTGTTTTTCCTGTGGGGTGATTGCTTGTTTGGGCTGCTCTGATGGGGTTCGCTGTGCCTTGTATATCGACATAAATCGTGGTTGGCTCAAACCTGACTTAGCAATGACTTGCGTCATCTCTTGATTTGCCCCCTGCTCAATTGTGATTAACTGTTTAATCGTGCGTGCAAATTTTTGCAGTTCTTCTGAACTAACTTGGGTGTTAGTTGAAGTATTGGACGCTGGAGGCTGAGTTTGAGGGGTTGGAGATGTTGGTTTTTGCTGTGCTTGAGCCGACAGGTTGCCGACCACCAAGAAAAGAGAAATACAGCTACCTGTCAGAAATTGCTTGAACACGTTGAGTTCCTCCTTAGAGATTACCTGCCCCAGGTGAGAGAAGGTATTGGACTTCTTTGACCAGCTCGTCAACTTCCATCGATGTGTAGGGCATATCCCAAGGCAGCACTTAAACAGCAAGGAAAGATTAACTTGTGTCTATCGCTCACGACTCCAGGTATGCACCATCGTGGTACGGCTTCATACATATTAACTAAATGCAGTTAGCATTGACTGTGAAAGGTGGCACTTCCCCCGTTTGGCTACTTTAGATCGCAATCTGCAACTCGTGCTTTCAGGCAACATGGCTTTCACGATCGCAATCTCCTAGCTTTGAAACTTACAAGACCACTACTGCTTGCACCTGCGGTTATTACCGGGAGTTGCATCAGGGAAGAATGTGCGGACGGCACCATTCTTGGTGACAAATACCGTTGTAAATGTTTTGCCTTGGTCCGTAACAGTTAAATGACAAGCTTTGGTTGTGGAGTTGTTATTGGGGTTGTTCTTATATGCTAAAGATGCGATCGATAGAATTTCTTGAGCATTGAGAGTATAAGCATAACCTTTAACAGGAGATCGAGCAGTTCCATTGCCTACTTTCATGATGACACCGATTGTATAGATGACACCGGGAATCACCTCTTCTCTGGATGTATTATTCGGTAACCGACCACCTAAACCTTTCTGTTGAAGTTCCAAATAACGACCTACAAAGTGCATCCCGCCAATTGAACGACCTGGAACGGGTTCTCCGCAGAAAACGTGGTCAAACCCCTTTGCCTTAAACCAAATATCAGTCAAGTCGTTTAAGAAATCTGCATCTGAAGTGCGACCTGAAATGAGAAATCCTCCTACAAATCGCTTGATATTTGATAAAACGGTAGGATTACTTCTCATCATTACTTGGAAGCTAGAGGGATTGACAACTGTACCTGGTGCCCCGCAAATATTATTGACTGCTTTGTCAAAACTATTCAAAGTTGGGGGTGGTGGTGTCACATCTGCTGAACCACTAGGTTTTATACCAGGCACGGGATTGTTGATATCGTCAAAGAATGGCAAAAAATCGGAAGCTAGAGAAATAGAAGCCGAATTAGATGCTGAAGAAGAAGTAGACGGATCGGGAGAAGCCAAAGAGCTAAAATTGCTAATAATATCAACAGTGTTGATTCTGGTTGCAGTTCCAATTGCGGTACTATTTGCTTGAAAACTAAAAAATGAAAGTAAGAAAATTGCTCCCCCTACTATTTTTAAAGGCGGAACTAATTGAGGCATAATAAACTGGATTTAATAGTTGATTAGTTATTTTTAGCATGAGAATTTATGGGTTATAAGCTGCGTTTAATGACTTTTACTTAATCTTCATCTTTCACCCAAAGCATACCAATTCTGTCAGGGCTTACAATAATCACTCCGGTATCAAATGTTGATTCTGTAATTGAATCCCATTCACTCATTCCAGAGTAATTGTCCACAAATGATGCATTAGTAAAAAATTTACAATTGCCTGTAAATATACTTAATAATTTAGAAGAAATTTGCTGGGCTTCTTGAGGTGTCATGAGTTCTACAGAATAAGCCAAATCTTTGATCATGATAAACTTTAGAATTTGTTCGGCTTCTTCTTTGCTAATTTCTCTCCATCGATCTCCGATATTGTAACAGCCTTGTTGTCTTATAAATGAATCGATTACTGCCGCAATGTCTTCATCTTCTGAGGGTTGGATAGAGCGACTGGCTGCAGAAGGTTTGGGGATGATTTTTGTGATTTCAAACAGGACTTCTCCCTGATTGCGCTTTGATACAATTTCTGTTTTCAGTTCTTCAATATTCTCGGAATTGTCGGATTCTAAATTCAGGTTTACCATGTGTTATTTGGTTTTTGAAAGGTATGTAGATTGGGATATGATGGGCAGTGCCCACCCTACGTTAGTTAAAGATTCTTTAAGAATGGTTTAGCGATAGCTTCGCTACTGCCTTCGGCAGATCGCATGAGGGTTCAACTTATCAAGAATTGATGAAATGAGTATAACTTTGGAGCTATACCTATCTAACTTAGGCTTAATTAATTGTAACTTGTAGCACTTGTATTCTATTTCTTGGGAAAAAGTTAAATTGTCTCTGATGAAAGATGAATAAAAACTAAAGCACGAGCTTAAATGGTGATAGTTGAAAGATAAAAATAAGGAATTGAAAAGATGAACCTTATTGCTTGGGTCGTTTTAGGTCTTCTAGCTGGCGCTATAGCCAAGGCTATCTATCCCGGTTATCAAAGTGGTGGGATTTTAGGTACCTTACTTCTGGGAATTGTTGGTGCTTTCGTTGGTGGAACATTGGTTAATTTATTGCAAACAGGAACTTTTACTCTAACTTCTGCAACCCTAAGTATTCCTGGTTTGTTTGTAGCTGTATTGGGTGCTATAATCGCTATTTTCTTGTACTACAAATTCTCCCGCAGAGCATACTAATGTCTCAGGAGTGTCTGATTTTCTTGTGGAACGGGCGAGATGCCCGTTCCCTACATATTTTTGTCACGAGTCAAGTCTACACTTCAATTACCTTGCTCAAACCCGCTTCTAACTCGTCTAGTAAGGTATTGACATCTTTACCAACGTGTTCGTAACACGTTGGCGGCGGGGTTTCGGGCTGAAAATAAATTAATTTGATTTGGTCGCGAGCAATTCCTATCATGAAAACTTCGACTTCGGGGTTGTGATGCTCCTCAATTCCTAAAACTTCCTGAAGTCTGTTTTCTACATTGTTATTTAATTTTTCTAGAGCTTCTTTCGGGCAATAAACAAAATGTGGCGCAGGTTGTAAGTCAATACCAATTATGCCTTGGCTGTTGCCATTTTCTAACCACAAACCCCAAGACAGCGCTGCTAATTCTTGTTGATGTTCTTTCACAAATCTATTTAACTGGTGACGCCATAGGGCGTTGGTTGATTCGGGTTGGTTAGTACCAAACATCATATTGGCAACGGATTATGTATAAGGTGTTTCAGCTGTCTTTCTTATAAAAAGAATAATCTCACAAAAAGACACAGAGTTAGCAAAGGATTGTGTGGATGTTAAGCGGATGAGATATCTTGTGTCTTACAGATAAGTAGGTCGGCTGAAGGAAAAGCAATTTGTTAAGGAACGTAAACGCCGCCATCACCCTTACAAATGACGACCAAAACCACTTAACTGTATTTGTACCGATCCACTTATCTTATCTTTTACACTCATCTTCCTTGGGTTGCCAAACCAGATTGTACGCGCCAAAGATTGGTATAAACTCCGTTTTGCTCTAGGAGTTGTTCGTGAGTACCGGATTCTACAAATTTTCCATATTCCATGACATAAATTTGGTCGGCGTTACGAATTGTGGAAAGACGGTGTGCGATCGCAATCGTTGTTCTATTTGCGGTGATATGTTCGAGGGAGCGTTGAATTGCTGCTTCTGTCTCATTATCTACGGCTGAGGTTGCCTCGTCTAAAATCAGAATGGGTGGATTTTTCAGAATAGCGCGAGCGATCGCAATACGCTGTCGTTGACCTCCAGATAACTTTTGACCCCGTTCTCCTACGATTGTTTCGTATCCTTGAGGCAATCTCATAATAAATTCATGAGCTTCTGCCACCTGAGATGCCTTGACAATGTCATCATTTTTTGCGTTAAAACTGCCATAGGCGATATTTTCTGCTACACTACCATGAAACAAGAATACATCTTGACTGACCAAACCAATGGAGCGGCGTAAGTCACGCAGTTTTAACTTTTGTATATCAATGCCATCAAGAGTAATTGTTCCTGATTGCACTTCATACAATCGCAGTAAAAGTTTAATCAGAGTACTTTTACCCGAACCAGTAGAACCAACAATGGCAACTGTTTTCCCGGCTGGAATATGTAAAGATAAATTTTCAATAACTGGTAACCTATCTTTATAACTGAACGTCACCTCTTTTAACTCCAACTCACCACGTACTGTCTCAATAGGTAACGCGATGTCTCCCGTAGAAATAGCGATAGGAGTATCTAACAAATCCATGACGCGATTAGTAGAAGCCATTGCCCGTTGGTACTGGTCAAAAGTTGCACCCAAGCTTGTTAGGGGCCAAAGCAAGCGCTGGATTAAGAACACCAGAACACTGTAGGTGCCAACAGACATTTTGCCATTGACAGCAGACAGACCACCAAACAACAGCAATGCCGTGAAACCACCTAAAATCAATATCCGAATCAAAGGAATAAATGCTGCAGATAATTTGATGGCTTTGGTGTTACTGCGACGGTACGCCTGACTTTCTTCTCCTAACCGCGAAACTTCATAATCTTCGGAGGTAAAACTCTTAATAGTAGTAATACCACTTAAATTATTTGCCAAACGCGAGTTGAGAAGACCTACTTTTTCCCGGACATCAGCATAACGAGGTGCAAGCAAATCCTGATATGCAAACGAACCCCAGAGAATAAAGGGGATCGGCAACATTGACATCCAAGCAACATCGGGAGCCAAAATAAAGAAAGCAGAGCCAATAATGACAACGGTAGTAGCCACTTGGAGAAGATCGTTTGCTCCCACATCCAAAAAACGTTCCAGTTGATTGATATCATCGCTGAGTATGGACATCAAACCACCTGTACTGCGTTCTTCAAAATATGCCAGTTCTAACTCTTGCAAGTGTTGGTAAGCATCCAGACGTAAATCGTGCTGGATATTTTGCGCTAAGTTGCGCCAAAGCCTAGCATAAGCGTATTCAAAAAGAGATTCCAGCACCCAGACAATGACAGTCAAGAATGAAAGAATTAAAAATTGCCCAAAGATATCTTTCACCCCTAACTGAGCAATGATAGAATCTTGCTGCTTTACCACTACATCCACCGCGATGCCAATTAACCCTGGTGGTGCTAAGTCAAAAAGTTTGTTAAGAATCGAACAAATTGTCGCCAGCCAAATTTGTTTGCGATACTGGTGCCCATAGTTAAGCAGTCGCTTAAGGGGATGGGTTGAAGACGTTCGCCGTCTCGATTTTCGATAAGACTTAGATATCTTAGCCACAATCGTTTGTAGATGCTTGGATCTGAATACTACCACAGCACCAACAGCTTGGTAATACCATCAAGAGTTGTTTTACAGGGAAAAATAAGGAGACAGCGAATTGAAAAATCAACAATTAGCAAATTGGCAAATCACAATTGTGGGAATTGTGGCGGCAGTGCTTGTGACTTTAAGCCTCAATTCCTTTATCATTATTAATCCAGGACAAGCGGGGGTATTGAGTATCTTGGGTAAAGCGAGAGATGGAGCTTTGGTAGAAGGTATACACCTCATACCACCTTTCATTTCAGTAGTCGATGTGTACGATTTAACGGTACAAAAATTTGAAGTTCCAGCAGAGAGTTCTACAAAGGATTTGCAAACCTTAACAGCAAGATTCGCTATTAACTTTCGCATCGATCCCATACAGGTCGTTGAGATTAGGAGAAAACAAGGAACGTTAGAAAATATCGTTGCCAAAATTATTGCACCACAAACACAGGAATCTTTCAAAATTGCCGCCGCCAGAAGAACGGTTGAGGAAGCAATTACCAAAAGAAGTGAATTGAAAGAAGACTTTGACACAGCTTTGGAGCAGAGGCTGGATAAATATGGGATAATAGTTTTAGACACTAGCGTAGTAGACCTAACATTCTCTCCAGAATTTGCTAGAGCAGTTGAAGAAAAGCAAATTGCAGAACAGCGAGCACAAAGAGCGGTCTATGTGGCGCGGGAAGCAGAACAAGAAGCACAAGCAGAAATCAATCGCGCCAAGGGTAAAGCCGAAGCTCAAAGACTTTTAGCCGAAACTTTGAAAGCCCAAGGGGGACAGTTAGTTTTGCAGAAAGAAGCTATTGAAGCCTGGAAAAGTGGCGGTGCTCAAATGCCAAAAGTCCTGGTTATGGATGGGAACTCAAAGAGTAACGTACCATTTCTATTTAACTTAGGAAATTCATTGAACAACGACCAGTAACCAATGACAAATGACAAATGACAAATGACAAATGACAAATGAATGCAGTAATAGTTTAGTGGTCAACGCCAACCTACTTTCTAAGGTCTACTTTCCGCGTCTGATTGTGCCAACGAGTGCTGTCATTGTTAGCTTTGTAGACTTTATGATTTCTGGGATAATTTTGCTGGCGCTGATGGCATGGTATAACTTTGTCCCTGATTGGCGCATTTTGACACTACCACTATTTATTCTAATAGCCTTTGCAGCATCAATGGGAGCGGGATTGTGGCTAGCGTCTTTGACTGTAGAGTACCGGGATTTTCGCTATGTCGTGCCGTTTATCGTGCAGTTTGGTTTGTACGTTTCCCCGGTAGGTTTTAGCAGTAAGATTGTTCCCGAACAGTGGCGTCTGCTGTATTCACTTAACCCAATGGTAGGAGTCATCGACGGTTTCCGCTGGGCAATTTTAGGCGGTGAATCGCAGATATATTTACCTGGATTTGCACTGTCTCTAGTTATTGTAGTTTTGCTTCTCTTAAGTGGTATTTGGTACTTCCGCAGGATGGAGCGTACTTTTGCTGACGTGATTTAAGAGTGGTTTAAGTAGGAGATTGGGAGATGTCAGATAGTGTTATCCGGGTAGAGAACTTAAGTAAGAAGTACATTCTCGGACATGAAGAACAAGGGGTTTATACTTACAAGACTTTTCGCGGGGCAATGACAAATATGGCAAAATCCCTTGCCAATGCCTTCAATCCCCGTGTCAAAACAGCTGCAAATAAAAGCCAAGAATTTTGGGCGCTAACCGATGTGTCGTTTGAAATTAAGCAGGGAGAGAGGGTTGGCATTATTGGTCGAAATGGGGCTGGAAAATCAACACTGCTAAAAATTCTCAGCAGAATCACCGAACCAACAAGAGGACGTATCCATATTAAGGGAAGAGTTGCTAGTTTATTGGAAGTAGGAACGGGTTTTCACCCAGAGTTGACGGGAAGGGAAAATATTTTTCTTAATGGTGCCATTTTGGGGATGAGTAGGGTAGAAATTCAACGCAAATTTGATGAGATTGTTGAGTTTGCAGAAATTGAAAAATTTTTAGATACCCCAGTGAAGCGCTACTCTTCTGGTATGTACGTGCGATTGGCATTTGCTGTGGCTGCTCATTTGGAACCAGAAATTTTGATTGTAGACGAGGTATTGGCAGTAGGAGATGCCCAGTTTCAGAAGAAGTGTATTGGCAAAATGGGAGACGTAGCAGCAGGTGGTCGGACTGTACTGTTCGTGAGCCACAATATGCAAGCTATCAGGCGCTTGTGTTCTCAAGCAATTTACCTTGAACGTGGAGTCACCAAGAAAGTCAACAGTGTTGAAGACGCAATCCAACGCTATTCAGCTCAATTATCTATGTCAGCCTTTGATATTAACCTAGACAATATACGTAGAAGTAGTGGATTTGGCGACAAAGCACGTTTGCTTAGTCTTCGGCTAGATCCTCGATGGAATTTCAGTTATGGCGAACCTTTAGAGTTAATATTTACCATTCACTGTTTCCAAGAAATATCTGATTTAGCAATCGGAATTGGATTTGAGACTTTAGATGGTAACAGAGTTATGACCCTCGATTCCGACCACAACCAACCTCCTTTACAAATGTCACCCGGCACTCATGAAATCCATCTTCAATTGGATAAAAATCCACTCCATCCAGGTGTATATTCAGTTAGCGTAGCTATTATGTCAAATGCGCGGCTCTTAGATTTTGTTCCCAATACAATCACCTGGGAAGTGGCTTCAGGTCCTACAGACTTAGTTGGAGATCGGGGTTATGGGGGCTGTCGTTTACCTGTCAAAGTATTAGTCCCAAAACTATCAAGATAACCTCTGACTGTCTTTTTCTAGTTCCGCAGTCAGAAAAATCTTAATGGAAGAAAAATACACAACTAAATTCATAGTTAGAAAATACCAAAATTATGAACATACTTATTATTACATTCCATCAAATTTATCCTTTGGAAACTGGTGCTAGTATCTCTCAATTTGGAATGATTGAATACTTAAGCAACCTATGTAATATAAGTTTATTAATTCCTGAAGATAGTACTATTACGGAGCAACAATTTACCGAACTCAAGCAATTGTTACCAAAAGTCAAAGTTTATGCTTTAGATAGTCAAATCCAAGTCAAGAAAAAGAATATTGCTTTAACCATATTGAATTTTATTCACATATCTCTATGGAAAGCCAAAATGAAGGTCAAGGCTTTCTTGAAATACTTATTTAAAGTAACAAATCTTTATAAAAGTATTGGATTACGAGATAATTTTGAGGGAAGTATTTGGGAAGTAGACTTTTTTGATATGTACTCGTCATGGAATCCATTTTATGCTCACAGCAATCAGTATGTTGAAAAATTGAATGAGATAATTTTACAAGATAAAATAGAACTTGTTCAATTAGAATATGTGGATAATTTAAATTTAGTATCAGTAATCCCTCCACATATAAAAAAAGTTTTTGTAGAACATGAATGTATATTTTTAAGAATTAAATCTCACAGAGAAGCTAGAAAAATTCACTCACCTTATGCTGATTATCTTATCAATTTTTACAAATCAATTGAGATATCTTTACTTGAAAAGGTAGATGCCGTTTTGACCTTTAACAATCTCGAACATGAAATTTTAAAAAGTGCTTCTGAAGAGAAAAATCAAAAGAATCAGTTTTTTATATCTCCTTTCCCTATTCTGGATCGAGATTTTCAAGAAATAGACAGAGAAAAATTTATCCTCCCAAATAAGTTGATATTTGTAGGAGCAGAACATCATTATCCAAATAAAGAAGCAGTCAAGTGGTTTCTTGAGGAAACAGCAGTAGAAGTTTTCAGGAGATTTGGCTTAAGACTTTATGTAGTAGGCAAATGGAGACCAGATACAGTTAGAAAGTATAAGAATCATCCAAGCCAAGTTCAATTTACGGGCTTTATTGAAGATATCTATGAGTTTTCTAAGGGTAGTATTAGCATTGCTCCAGTAAGAATAGGAGGTGGTTTAAAAACTAAAATAATGTTGGCTATGGCTCAAGGTATTCCGGTTATAACTACAAGTTTTGCAATTCAAGGCATAAATGCCAAGCATTTGGAAAGTGTCATGATTGCTGATGAGACAGATTCATTTTGCTGGGCTTTAGAATATCTTTTAGCGGACTTAAACCGCACATTTATGATTTGCAAGAATGCACAAAATATCATCAGGCAAAGCTGCTCTCAATCTGTAACTTGTGACCTTAGATATAGTATTTATCAAAAACTTTTAAAGCCAACAGAGTTGTAATGATGAAAAGAATTACCTCGTTCCACCCTAGTTAAGGTATGCAGGAAGTTAGGTTAGTCACAAGCTTAATTGACAAGCTAACTTCTCGAGCGCAAACATTTGCAATGGAGGTTTAAATATCATATAAGACAGTATGCAATGCACCTAAGATATACTTTTTCCCTTAATTTATAAGTTGAAAAAGTGACTTACAGATTCACAGATTGAGCCAAATCATAAATTTTGAGGTTATTATAGCAACGAATAACTTATGTCGAGCCAACCTAAAGTATCTGTCATTATTCCTGCTTACAACACCAGCAGATATATCAAAAGAGCAATAGAATCTGTGTTAGCGCAGACCGAGCAGAATTTTGAAGTGATTGTAGTGGATGATGCTTCCACTGACAATACCGTAGAAATTGTTAATAGTTTTTACGACCCTCGCATTAAACTTTTAGTTAATGAAGTTAATAAAGGACCAAGCTATTCACGAAACCGTGGATTTAAAGAAGCGAAGAGTGAATGGATTGCTCTACTGGACTCAGATGATTGGTATACACCAAAAAGATTAGAAAGGCTTTTGCAGGTGGCTGAAAGAGAAAACGCTGACCTTATTGCTGACGATATGTATTTCATCCCAGAGGGTGAAAATTCTCCTTGGAATATGACACTCTTTGAACAACATAAAATGCACTTAAGCAAGCCCAAAGCAATCGATCCTGTTGACTTCGTAGAACACTATCTTAGTATAACAAAGCCTCTCATCAAGCTTAGCTTTTTGTTTCAGCATAATCTTGAATTTAATGAATCCTTGAAGTATGAAGAAGACTTTGTCCTCTTCCTATTGTGTCTATTAAATGGGGCACGCTTTATTGTCGTACCAGAAGCGTATTATTTCTACCAAATACGTATTCGTTCCTTAATGAAGGAGTATGTTGATTTTTACGAACAAGCTTGCAAAACAAATCTATATCTTTTAGAGCAGGAGTTTACTCAAAAAAATTTGCAACTCAAGCGTACTTTATCACAACGCCTGATAAAAATGCAGCAAACTAGAGCCTTCTATCGAGTTAGACAGGCACTGAAAGAAGGAGCGTTTTTAACTGCATTTACAAAGGCTGTACTAAACCCTCATTTCTTTCCAGCTCTATGGAAAAGACTACCTGGCATTATAAAATATTACCTTTTTTATCGTTCTAAGGTCAACTTTTCTCAAGATCGAGCTAGCATCTAAAAAAATTTAGATGTTTTTACATTTTTCTACTAGCGATCGCTAAATTTCAGATTTCAAACACGCATTAACGACAGCCAGACAACTCTCAAGTTTTTCAAAGAAAACACACCTAAAAGGTAGGAAGCACATGCAAGTCGTCAGCCGAGTTCAATTTCCTCAGAGTGTTGAAACATCTGCCTTATACTTCAAGTTTGATGCAAGTACATCCAAAGATTCTCATGCAAGGGACAACCAAATTATTTTGAAGCGAGGTACCATCCTATCTTTGAATACTTACTTCAACTCAATCTACGAAAAATTCTACACAAAATACACAAGTTTTAGCTCATTGTACTATTTATTAAAGCTTGAAGGGGATTTTGAAGTTTGTGCTTATAGAGAAACCGAGAAGAATGGAAAAGAACGAATTTTGCAGAAAAAAATTGAGCAATGTCAACTATCAAATTATGCAAAAATAATATTGCCAGAACTCCGGCAAAGCCAAGAATCCGGTCGAATTTATTTGGAAATAACTTGCCTTAGTGAAAAGGGTTTGTTTGCAGAAGGATTGGTTGCAACCGAACAAGAAAAACCTAGGGAGGTGTCATTAGCTATCATCACTTGTACCTTCAAAAAAGAAGCCTATGTAAAAAAGACAGTTAATACTATTTTGCAAGACAGTTTCTTAAAGGATAAAAAGTTTAAAATTTTTGTAGTAGACAATGGCAAAACTCTAAATGACAGTGATTTTACAGATTTTAGGGTTAAGCTAATCTCTAATCGAAATGTAGGTGGAACTGGCGGTTTTACTAAGGGGCTGATTGAGGCATTGCAGGAAGGGGTTTATACGCACTTCTTGTTCATGGATGATGATATAGACTTAGATAGTGAAGCTATCTACAGACTTTTTTCTTTGTATGAGTATGGGAAGCAAGAATTTGCCGTAGCTGGCAGTATGCTAGATTTATACAAAAAACACGTTTTGTATGAAGCAGGAGCAATCTATAACAAATCCATCGATAGTAAAGGAAATATCAAGCAGGATAAATTTACAGGTTTTCCTCTAAAGAAGAATTTGAATCTACAAAACACCACCTCACTTAACTCACTTTTGTTAGAAGACGATATTGATTATGGTGGATTTTGGTTTTTTGCTTTTTCTAAAGAAATTGTTGAAAGAATTGGTTTACCATTTCCCTTTTTTATCAAAATAGATGACATGGAATTTGGTTTAAGAATCAACGAAAACTTTGGAAATGCAATAGTGGCTTTTCCGTCTGTAGCTGTGTGGCACGAACCCTTTTATGCTAAAAGACCTGTTTGGGATTTCTACTATTACATTCGCAATCATTTAATAGCCAATGCCATTCACAGTTCATTAGAATATGTGAAGACAGTTAAAAATTTTACCGATTGTATAATATATTATTTGTTTATCTTTGATTACAACTCGGCACAAATGGTAATCAAAGGTTTTGAAGATTATATGCAAGGTCCCAATGTTATCGCAGGCAACGACCCAGAGATTCTGCATTCCAAAATTTTTGAATCAAGTAGAAGTTATAAAAACCAAACTATACTGGCTAATTCTGTTTCAGATGGGGAGAAGTATCAGATTACTAAAGTGGGAAAAATACACAAGCTGGTTAGTTTGTTAACGCTTAATGGTCATTTACTCCCGCAATTTCTAATTGCTGATGAGAGCGTAGTCATTCGATTTAGCCTCACAGAAAGCGATTCTATTTGTAAAGGTTTAGCTAAAAAAAGAATTCTTTATGTTATAGAGGAAAGCCCTAACTCTTATCAATACGAATTGAAGCAAAAAGCTGGTATTAATATTTTATTTACCTGGGTTAGCTCTGTAATTAAAAATTATTGGAAATGGTCAAGTGTCAATGCAGAGTGGAAAAAAGCGTTCAACAGTTTGACCACTATGCAATTTTGGCAGCATTACCTTGAGCCTCAGAAGTAAGAGCGATCGCAATATCCAAATTACATCAAACAAATAAGGAAAAGCTTTATGAGAGTAGATTGGCTGATTGTAGGGGCTGGATATTCTGCATGTATTTTAGCGGAACGGATCGCGACCGAACTGGCACAACGAGTGCTCATTGTAGAAAGGCGAGATCATATCGGCGGTAATGCCTATGATTACTACAACGAGCACGGCATTTTAGTACACAAGTACGGACCTCATATTTTCCACACCAAATCCAAAAAAGTCTGGGATTACTTATCCCAATTCACGGAATGGCGACCTTATTATCACCACGTGCTTGGTGTTGTGGAAGGCAAGAAAGTTCCTATACCATTCAATCTGAACACCCTCTACGCTCTCTTTCCTCCCCGCTACGCCGAAAAGCTTGAAGAACAGCTTTTAGAACACTTTGGTTTTGGAGTTAAAGTACCAATTCTCAAGTTGCGTGAAAGTGCCATTGGAGATTTAGAGTTTTTAGCTAATTACATCTATGAAAACGTTTTCGTCCGTTATACAGCCAAGCAGTGGGAACTCAAACCAGAGGAGCTAGATCGTGGCGTCACAGGGCGCGTTCCAGTCTATATCAGCCGAGATAATCGCTACTTCCAAGATCCTTACCAAGCAATGCCAAAGTACGGTTATACCGAAATGTTTCGCCGGATGCTCTCTCACCCCAACATTAAGGTTCTTCTAAATGCAGACTATCGAGAAGTCATTAACGACATCAAGTTCAACCGCATGGTTTACACAGGACCGATTGATACCTTCTTTGACTATATGTATGGCGAACTACCTTACCGCAGCCTACGCTTTCACTTTGAGACGCTGGATCGAGAGCACTACCAAGAAGTAGGTACAGTTAACTACCCCAACGATTATGATATTACTCGTATTACCGAACAAAAGTATTTATCGGGGCAAACTTCACCGAAAACCACATTGGTTATGGAGTATCCTCAAGCCTATGTACCTGGTAAAAACGATCCTTACTACCCCATTCCACGTGAGGAAAACCGCGAGCGTTATGACCTCTATCTCAAAGAGGTTCAAAAATTGAACGGTACAGTCATCTTTGCCGGACGGCTTGCTGAATATAAGTACTATGACATGGATCAGGCAGCATTAAGAGCTTTGAGCTTGTTTGAGAAAGAAGTGACGCAGTGAGTGAGCGGGTTAGGCTGTAGATTATTTCACCCTGATAGGGATTCTTACAGAACAACCTTTACCACCATAAAAACACATTCTTTTAGTATTCCAAATTCTGAGTTTTCAATTTTTTGGGTAATTATGAGTTCTTCTCCAGTTTGTCTCGATCCAATAGTTGTGCCTTTGATTAGGGGAAAAACAGTGCTAGATGTTGGGTGTGGTTTGGGACGATGGGGTAATTTAATTCAAAGTAATTTTTGGGAAGCTCAATTAGACAAACCTCCATTGGTTGATGGCATTGATGCATTTCAAGCAAATGTAGAATATTGTTCTCAACAGAAATGCTATCGTAATGTGTGGTATCAGGTATTGCCATCACCTCTAGAGGGCAAATGGGATACAGTTTTAGCATGTGAAATTATTGAACATATTGAACAAGAAACAGTTGAAGACTTCCTAAATATTTTGGAGAATGCTGCCAAGAAAAGAGTGATAATTTCAACACCTAATTATCCATCTTTTAGAGAAGGAGCGGATACTGTAGTAGGGTTTAATGATTTTGAAGCCCACTTAAGTTATGTATCCCGTAATGATTTCCGTCGTCGTGGATATAAAGTAGTGGGTCGTGGTTTGTGAAAATGGACGAAGTATCCCGGTTTGCTTTTAGAAAAACTTGTTGCTCCTTGGAAGCCTGGGTTTGAATCAATTTCAAGATTAATCCCCCTTTTAGCAGACTCAATCGTTGCTTATAAAGATATTTGACACTGCTCTTTACCAAAACATCTGTTGGGCTTCCGAAAAACAGAAAGCCCAACTGCTTATGACTATGTAAATTTACTCGAATAGCATAAACTCCGAACGCCTAATTTAAAATGTGTTAACTATTTCATCGGTAATTACGGTTGTGCTAATCCTCGCTCGCCTTTAACGTATACCAAGGCTAGTAAAGCTGTGTTCCCTGAGGCAAACAATTGTTTAGTTTGTCTGACTTAAGCTCTTTAATACAGCGCGTATATCCTGTCAAATTGATTTTTCAGGGTTTAGCCTCTGCCACAGTTGAAGTACGAAGACTCACCATGTGTGAGCTTCAACCGACCATGATTCAAAACAAAAGAGGCAAATGATGATTTTCGACCCCATTACCTTGAGTGCTATTAGCTATGCTCTCAATAGTGCTTCTGTAATCAGCGTTAGCACTCAAAATCAATCAAGCTTGAATCTCAACAACGGTTACAATAGTTTGATAGCCCAAAGCACTGCTCCAACCTCGGTCTCTGGCACAAACAAGTGTGGTCCCGGTCAACCACGCGACAAAAATATATGGCCGTTTGCTTGCGACAGCATTTGGAATATGCCCATTGGATCGGATGCTAAATACGTTGATGCCTATATTGGTTCAAAGGGTGCTGGAGTGGATACCGACTGGTATATCACGACAAAAGAGAGCGACCCAGCCGTGCCAACTTATATGCCAGGGGCTTGGGGCAAAGGTCGTTGCACCGGCACCATACCCCAGCAGCAGGCGCAATGGCATCCCAAAGCTGCCGAGCTGTTGAAGGTTCCCTACGATCTGATTATTCCAGATGCGAGGGAGAATTTTACGCCAAATAACTCAGCAGCGTTTCTGAAGCCAGATGGCAAAACTCTCGTGTCCTTTAATGTAGCCACCCGGTGTGAGCCAGGTGCTCCGCTTTACGGTAATTGGTTTGGAGAGCAGGATATCTACGGCGATGGTATCGATGGTGGACATGGTGGTTCGGGGATGTCCAGCGTTGGCGGTAGTATTCGTAAAGGCGAGTTGTTAGATAACAATCCTATTCGTCACGCACTCAAAATAGATATTTGGGGCAAGTGGCTGTACTACAATCCCGCATCCCCTACCCCCGGTCGTCGCTGGCCCGCCCGTCTCGCTGATGGTGGCGCGCCAAGTCAATACCAGGGTACCAACCCGGCGCTGGTCATGGGTTCTTTGTTAGCGGTTCCACCCCATGTTTCTGCAGAAAGCCTGGGACTGACCACCAAAGCAGGCAAAAAGATTTTCCAGGCGATGCAAGACTACGGTGCTTACGTCGTTGATGATTCTGGTTGGGACTTTAACTACATCTGCCTCGATCGCAGTGCAGAGGAGGAATACGAGGCAGTCACAGGACGCCACTTCAATGATGATAAAGAGCTTCAAGCTGACCTCACTAAGATTATTGGTGCCTTGAAAGTCGTGGACAACAATGGACCGAATAGCATTGGTGGAGGTGGTACACCGCGCCAACCTTTAGCACCACCAATTGGAAATTAAAAGCAGATTGACTATCCTTAGCTTAATCCAAGCATAAGCCCCACATCCGATCCCGAAGTGGCAGTGTGGGACGGACAGTTCGCTCAACGGAGGAAACCGGAGCACGCGACTGTCCTCATGAATTTTGGGGCAATCAAGTCGCGCCCCCCGACCCTACGGGTGAGCAGTCGCTTCAAGTCGGGGAACCCGCCCAACGCGCTGCTCACCTATGTTGAGGCAATTCAATTTTAGTCATTGAACACAACTTAGACGTAATACGTTGTGCAGATTGGGTGATAGATTTAGGCCCAGAAGGCGGCGACAAAGGAGGAGAAGTGATTGCAGTAGGTACACCAGAGGAAGTGGCGGAGAACCCCAAATCATATACCGGGCAGTATTTGAAGCAGGTGTTGCACCCGTAGGTTGGGTTGAGGAACGAAACCCAACATTTCATCGCCGGATTTGATTGAGGAAACAAATCCAACATTTCATCGCCGGATTTAATTGCCAAACCAAACCCAACATTTCATCCCAGGATTTGATTATTTTTGTAGGGTGGGCAGTGCCCACCAGCAGCCGACGGTGGGCACTGCCCACCCTACATCTAATATTCCTCTCAAACAAGGGAACTAGGCTGCTGTTTCTGCTGCTAACAATTGATATTCAAATGAAGGTGCAACACGCTTCCCAGCATTAGGTCCTTCTTTAATTTCCACCTCTGCCATCTCCTGAGCTTGCAACTTTAGTTCAAACATCACCCCGATTGTTGTGTTCAGGTAATCCGAATGACCATTGAAAGTCTTATGCAAGCCGTTCAACAGGCTGGTGTAAGAGTAGTTGAACTGATTGACTAAGCGACGTGCCCGACTGCCTTCGGGATACATCTCAACTTTAGAATTTTCTACGAGTGGATAAATCTTGTCCTCGTCGAAATTGATTGGTTGATTGAGATCGTAAACAAATCCACCTGGGTTTTCTGGGTCTGGTACTAGGCGACCACCTTTGACAATTTGAGCAAAGCGATAGTAATGAGCGGGCTGATTTTCTGGATCGAAGGGGCTAAATTTCTTCGCGAGCTGGTTTACACCCTTGCCGTTAAGAGAGCGTACCCTAGTTTCTCGCACTGTCGTCGTTCCTTCGCCCTGCACAATAATCAGGTTTAAGGCTGAGGTTGCCCTTTCAACGGTTGTAATCTCAAATAGTTCCGTTTTTGGAAACCATTGTTCATTAACAACCTGATTGCGCGGTTTAATGGTTAACGTTCCCTGATGATGTAACTCTCTAATTTTATTAATAATTGCTTCATAGAACTCTCCAATCGTCTTATACTCCTCCTCTACTGGTGCTCTTGGTGCGGGAGGAACGGGTTTGGCTGGGTAATCTTCTGGGTCTACAGAGGTTTCAATTTGCATAAAGGTCTTGGCAATTAAATCTATCGAGAGAGGTGCAAGCCCCACGATGAGATCCGGTTGCACCATTGGTAAATATCCGGGGTAGCTGGGAATAAATTCAGCATTGTTGACTTGGGGTCTACCACCGATCGCATTCAAAACATTGGCAGCAATTACCATGTGCAGCATTTCTTCCCGCACCACTGAGAAGAGGATTTCGGCAGCTGCTTGATTCGAGTTAGGTTGGATGGAATACAGCGCCGTTAGGTAAAGCGGAATGGTTGAGTGTTCTAGCTCGATCGCCGCTTGGAGATGTTTGTAAAGATCTGAAGTTTCTTTGGCGTTGTAGATTTCCTGAATAATGCGAACGGGAACTTTGAGCATATACCTCTCCTTATAGTGCAGAGCGCTTTTATGTTATGAGTTGGATTGATTTTGCCGCAGGGCGATTTGGAAATCTTGGTAGCCGTGAACCCTACTCTCGTCTTCTTCTAGTGCCAGTGCTTCAGGCTGTGGTGCAAATGATGTGACAGATCTTTCCTGAATTGCTTGTGACTCTTCCACAAACGGCGGTTTCTGTTGTCCAAGCCGCATAACATAGCTGCCATCGGCGTTTCGCTCACCCAACCATCGCAGAATGGTGACTCGCTTTGCACGAGAGAGGTCACGAGTAACCGGCATGGAATTGGGGTCATGAATATCTAGCGAAAAAGCCAACTCTAAAATGTCACGATTCTCCCGTACTGAATCGTAGTCTCCCAAGTCCACCAGGCGCTTACTCATAATTGGATAAAGGTTGCCGTACTGTTGGAAAATGGGGTAAATATGTTCAAACCAGGTAGGGCGATCGGGAATTGGATAGCTGTCAAAGAGCAAAACGTATATGGCATCAAGCGGCTGTTTTTGACTGTTTGCTTGCCCTTGCAGAGAATATTGGAGTGTATAGATTTGCCCATCAATGTAACCACGGGGATTACCAGGATCTTGCGTTTCAATTAACAACTTTGCTTTACCAGCCGCATCTGTGATCGGCGTCAGTGGTAAGTTTGTGAGTGCAGCCGTGGGCGTGTCTGTAGGAGGGATTGTAGCCTTGGGATCGTTGGGATCGTTTTGCTGAGCGCCAGTATCATTATCCTGAGGACTGAAAGCAATACTCACTGAGGCATTGGGCAGTGGTTTGCCGTAACGACTTGCAAAAAGTTCGATCTCAGCTGTTTCTGTTGGCTCAACTCGTTGCACAAAATTATCAGCGCGAACCAATAACCCGTCAATACTCTCTCGAACCAAGACTTTCCCTGTGTTGCCATCAAGCATCTGAATCAGCGCCAAAGGATGTTCGCCTATGAGATCCAGTTGCTCGGCAAGCAAAGGTGCAGCCCAAATTCCAGATGTTTTGTACAACCAGTTTGGTGTTCGATAGGGAATTAGGGTACCTAATGCAACAAACCCATCGCCTTTGGACAGCGTTTCAGACTCCTGAGTTTTTACATCTTTAAGAACTGCCAACTGGAGGTCACCAACATCTTGCAGTCCCAACTCAAAAGTCAAGGGTAGGGCATTGCCCAAATCAACCAAGACAGAGTTTTTTTGTTCATCGACCCAGCAATCAAAAAAGTTGATTCCGTTGCTAAGAGATCCCTGTCCATTCAAATTCGGTACCATCCGTCGCCCCAAAACAAACGAGCGAGGCTCATTCTCGTAGTAAGGACCGATTGCCCCAATCACTGTACCAAGGGTAAACCGCTCCTGAGTCCTGTTCGTGCTATAGCCAAAGGTTGTGAACCGGATCGACAATTTCCCATTTGCTGATGCAGCCCTTAGTGCCTCTAAACAGGGAGATCCCCGTAAATCATCCCCCCAGTGCAGGTCGGTCAGTACTGACTGAAAAACAGCAGAGGCTGCTGGAGATCCACGCGATCCCTGACGGCGACTAAACAGAATGTCCCGGAACGAAGCTGGCTCGAATTTTCCCACCAGAAAATCCCGCTGACCGTCTGTTAACCGGATGGTCAGACCCCAAATTGCAGAGGCCAATTGAAATTGTGGGTCAAGATCCACTATCTTGCCTCCCACTCGGTTGTTAGAACCATCAATGAAAAGACCGACAGCGGAATCCTCTACCTTTTCGTCATTGACGGCGACAGATTGAACTTTACAGTTGATTAAACGGTATGCTCCCGAACCCATTGGGTTCCACCCACCATTGGCAGCATCTGGCGTTTGTAACTCTTGAAAGCGCTTCTCAAACGTTGCATTGTCAAAGTGTCTAACATCGTTGTTTACAGTTGACACATCTGCTTGAAAATCACCCGCGAACACAAGCCGTAAATTATTTAGATAACTCATTATTATTCCTTTGCTCGGATTTTTTGTCGAGAGCTTTGACTATCGAGTAAATGATAGAATTCTGGAACATTCTTGAGAAAAGATAAAAGCTGTAATGCTTATAAGCACCAACTTTTAGTATTCGTGTTTTCTCACAACTTAATTATGATGGTTATAAAAGGCTTCACTACGTAATTAATTTTCTTTAATGCAAAAGTCTAGCATCAAATTCTATCAAAATATCAGAAACAATGAAGAACAATACAAAAATTAAAATTTATCAATGGACTTTAGACTAAAATAAAGAAAAGGTAGGGGTGTAGCATCGACAAATAACAGGTAAAATTAGACAAAGTAGCTAGTACAGAAAGGCTGAAGTATCAAGGATAAAGGATGAAATTAAAAGGCTTACACTGTAAACTTTGGAGCAATTTACAATGGTTGCCTTATTTACGCCGACTTGTACTAGGTCTACATTAAACAATTCTTAAAAATTAACTGTTAATACCACACCAAAGGTGCGATCGCAGTCAGGCTGTTCGCCTAGCGTCTTTTGAGGAGAAGTATAAAAGCATTTGGATGAAAGTAACAGGCTTATACTGCAACATTTACAACGATTTACAATGGTAGCCTTATTTGCGCCTTTATGACCGCTACCACTTCTCATAATTGCACGAGCAGCAACACCATTAGGAGTTTTTCTAGCCTTTAACAAACGTATCTCTGTTTGACCTTTGAACTTTCTTTTGACATGTTTCTTATTCCCTTTAGGCTGTTTAATATAAAAATTTATATATAATAATATTAAAATATACATAAAAAATCAACTGACAGTAACACAGCAAAACTAGGATCGCAGTCACAAATCTAAATTTTGTCTAAAGCTTTACGTCTAGCAGGTATTACAGCAGTAATCACCAGAGGCAAGTACTATAAAAAATATGTAGTTAGGCTAGTGGGTACTGCAAAGGAGCCAAATGGACGATCGGGAGTTGGAAGTTCTCCTGAAAGACCTAGAATCAGATCGGGTAGAACGTAAGGCTTCGATTTCTGATAAAGGTAAGCTGTGTGAGGCAGTTTGTGCATTTGCAAATGACTTGCCAAACCATCAAAAACCAGGAGTCTTGTTTATTGGTGTCAAGGATGATGGTAACTGCGCCAATCTTCTCATCGACGATAAGTTGTTGCTGACGCTTTCAGGTATGAGATCGGACGGAAACATTTTGCCTTTTCCCACAATGATTGTTCAAAAACGAATTATCTGCGGATGCGAACTGGCTGTTGTGATTGTAGAACCATCCGATGCTCCTCCTGTGCGCTTTAATGGGCGTGTTTGGCTGCGGGTTGGTCCTCGCAGAGCCACTGCTACATCCGAGGAAGAACGCCGTTTAGCAGAGAAACGACGAGCGAAAGACTTGCCTTTTGACCTTCAATCCTTGGCATCTGCAAGTTTGCACAACTTAGATTTAGACTTATTTCATCAAGTTTATTTGCCCTCATCCTTAGCTACTGAAATTCTGGAAGAAAATCAACGTTCCGTTGAGCAACAACTTACAGCGTTAAGATTTGCGACAGTTGAGTCATTATCAAAACCAACTCTTCTAGGTTTACTAGTAGTGGGTAAAGAGCCAAGACAATTCGTTCCTTGTGCCTACATTCAATTTCTTCGTATTGATGGTAGTGAGTTTACTGACCCAATTAAAGACCAAAAAGAAATTAGTGGTTCACTTCCTAGTTTGCTGAGAATATTAGATGAAACTCTTCAAGCTCATATCTCAGTTGTGACAGATATCACTACTAATCCTGTTGAAATTCAGCATCCGGATTACCCAATAGTTGCTCTGCAACAGCTGGCAAGAAATGCTGTTATGCACCGTACTTATGAAGGGACAAATGCGCCAGTAAGAATTACTTGGTTCAATGACCGCATTGAAATTCAAAGTCCAGGTGGTCCCTTCGGTCAAGTTAATCGTCAAAACTTTGGGCAACCAGGCATAACAGATTATCGCAATCCTCACCTAGCTGAAGCAATGAAAAATCTTGGCTATGTTCAACGCTTTGGAGTAGGAATTCAACTTGCACGCCAGCAACTACAAAAAAATGGCAACCCAACACTAGAATTTGTTGTAGATGATAGCTATGTGATAGCCACGCTTAGAAAAAGATTATGAATACTACAACTATCGCGTTTTTCAATAACAAAGGTGGAGTTGGTAAAACTACTCTAGCTTATCATTTAGCATGGATGTATAGCGAACTGGGATATAGAGTAGTAGCAGTCGATTTAGATCCCCAAGCCACTCTATCCATGATGTTGCTGGGTGAGGATCGCCTCGAAGAGGTTTGGCTGGAAGAAAATCAGCGCAATACTATTTTTGCTAGTATGTTACCTCTACTACAGGGATTAGGCAATATATCAGAGCCACATTTAGAGTTTGTTAGCGATACCCTAGCTCTTTTAACAGGCAATATCAATCTTTTTCAGTTAGAGAGCAATTTGATGGAATGTTGGTCTACCTGGTTATATGATGTAAAAGATAATAATCGACAAAAACTAGCCTTTCAATTTATATCTACCTTTTGGAAAATTATGCAAAAGGTAGCTATAGCTCACGAAGCGGATTTTATATTAATAGATTTAGCTCCCAGTATAGGAGCTATTAATCATACAGCATTAATTGCAACCGATTACATTGTTATTCCACTTGGCTTAGACTTCGTTTCTCTCACAGCCCTACCTCACCTTGGAATGACATTGCAATGTTGGCGCAAACAGTGGCAAGAAATACTAGAAAAAAAGAATTTTATAACAGATATAAAGCTTCCCCTCGGGACTATGGAACCAATTGGGTATGTTGTAACACAATACCCAGTGCGGTTGGATCGCCCCGTGAAAACTTACCAAAATTTAATAACCGATATCCCAAAGGTTTATCGAGAAGCGATATTAAATCAGCCACAAGATAGTAATATCTCTCTTGGCAACGATGTCAATTGTTTAGCTCTATTGAAAACTTATCCCGGCTTAATACACATGGCTCAGGAAGCTAATAAGCCTATGTTTCATCTGAAACCAGCTGATGGTGCTCTTGGCTCTTACATGAAAGCTGTAAGAAATGTTTACCAGGATTTTGAAAGCTTAGCTAATGCTATCGCAAAAAGAACAGGGATAATTAAGTTGTCTCAGCGTGCTTAAAATTGCTAAACCACGAGTCGAGAGAGCCCTTGTAAAAAGTCTGTCTACTTTACTTCACCAAATTTTCCGCAAAATACCTACCCCAATTGGGTTGCTGACCATCAATATCGGTAAAACCGTATTCTTCTGAAAGCCCCCAAGAACTGAAAACACCTCCTGACTTATAAGCTACATTTGGATCGGCTGCCAATGCTGCGATCGCCCTTCCAATATAGTAAGGAGTCTCCGATGCAATAAAATGAGGATCTTTCAGCGCCCCCTCTTGCCAATTAGACTCCGTTACACAAAAGTGCTCTAGCATCGCTTCAGACCGCAGGAACCCAGGCGTTACAGCCAGCACAGTCACACCATAAGGGCGAAGTTCTTGAGCTTGAGCATATGCTAGGCGAATCCCACAGACCTTTGCCAAATCATAAAAGAAATTACCGCGATAGTCCAACTTATCGCCATCAGTAATTTCTACAATCAACCCTTGACCGCGTGCAATCATCAATGGAGCAGCATAACGACTGGTGATGATGTGGGTATGTACAGCCCGTTCCTGCATCAGTAACCCCTTAGCAATGGAGAGTTCCCAGAATGGCTTTCCCCACTCCGTCAACTCATCACCTCCCCAAACATCATTTACTAGAATGTCTAGCTGTCCCTGTTCTACCCGAACTCGTTCAAACAGTGCTTGCACCTCTTCTTCAACAGTGTGATCCACTCGAACGGGAATGCCAATACCACCATGTGCCTCCACCATCTCCGCTGTCTCTTCAATAGTTTCAGGACGGTACGGCAAGTTGAATGGAGAATGAGTGTCTTGTCGCTTTGGACGCATTGCACGAGTGCTTCGACCAGTGCAATAGACTGTTGCACCCGCCTCTCCCAACATACAAGCAATACCCCGTCCTGCACCGCGAGTAGCCCCAGCGACAACTGCTATTTTGCCCTGTAGTGGTTGCATTCTACTTTCTCCTTGATTTTATGCATAACACGCCTGAAATTTTGGCACGAGAAAGCCCTTGGTTAAATAAATTCTACATTGTAGATTTTCATGATAATAATCTACCCTGTAGAATTTTGACAAGAGTATCTGTTCAAAAGGTTATGGAGTATGGGACGCAAGCTTGGAAGACCAAAAGCAGGTCAAGAGACACTCTCACGCGAACGCATTCTCAACATTGCGCTTCAGTTAATCGATCGAGAGGGGGTGGAAGCATTCAGTATGAGACGCCTTGCAAGCGAGTTAGGAGTAGATCCAATGGCAATTTATTACCATCTGCCTAACAAGCGTGCTGTTTTGACTAGTGTTATCGAGCGGGTTTTTAATGAATTGCAGTTACCACAAATCCCGGACACAACGTGGCAGAACCAGGTACGTACTTTTGCAAAATCTTACTGTAAGTTAACCCAGACACACCCCAATCTTGTGCTGTACCTTGTCTCAGATGCAGAGTCAGCAGGAATTGCAGCACTTGCGGCAAACGAAGCTCTTTACACAGCACTCATCTCTGCTGGACTATCACCGCGAATGGTCGTTCGGGCAGCAGACTTAGTAGTAGACTATTTAAATGGATTTGCCCTTGGTGAGCGATCGGGTCGTTTGGGACAACCTGGTGAACGTCAGGAACTCTTGACTCAACTCCAGCAGCATCCACCAGAGCAATTTCCGTCAATGCATCATATCTTTAGCAGTCTTACAGAGAATGAAATGTTTGCCAACTTTGAAGCTGGTATCGACATCATTCTTGCAGGCATCGAAGCTAGTACCCACAATACTGTTTTCTATGCCAAAAGCGCGGATGGGTAGGTGTTGGAAAAGCTATTCACTCCAAAATGGCTGAACTGATTATGAAACAAAGGTTTCAGGCGATCGTACCCTCTCACCCATCCGCGCTCCTTACCCAGACTGGATTTCAGCCATTTTCGCTCTCCTCAATCCAAATTTTTTTTGCTATGATTAACCCATCCGCGATTCCGAACAATGAAAATCTCATATTATCTAAGTCTCAGGTTCCCAGGGTTACAATTACTTTGAATCCCTATCAGGGATTGAAACAAAAAGGGCTGGTTTAGCCCTGAACACCAGCAGACGTTACAATTACTTTGAATCCCTATCAGGGATTGAAACATTTTTATTTGCGACGAAGCTGAAAGAGCAGCCTTAGAGTTACAATTACTTTGAATCCCTATCAGGGATTGAAACTTCCACTCGCTGATGGAGAAGGGCAAGATAAGCGAGGTTACAATTACTTTGAATCCCTATCAGGGATTGAAACTGAGGCTTGCTGCTAGATAATGGCGTTTTTCCATCGTTACAATTACTTTGAATCCCTATCAGGGATTGAAACTCCTCCTCCTCCTCCTCCTTCAAATCCTGGCTCTATCGCTTGTTACAATTACTTTGAATCCCTATCAGGGATTGAAACTGGCTATTTACCTTTATCCTTTGAATAGCTGGCTTGGTTACAATTACTTTGAATCCCTATCAGGGATTGAAACAGACCGGGCTATTATCAGCCCCAACAGCCCAGTATTCGTTACAATTACTTTGAATCCCTATCAGGGATTGAAACGTACCGCCCCAAATTCGAGGGTGCGATCGCCTGGAAGTTACAATTACTTTGAATCCCTATCAGGGATTGAAACCCCTGTCCCCGGTGGTTCCCCTGCATCGGCAAACGTTACAATTACTTTGAATCCCTATCAGGGATTGAAACCTAACTCTTTTGCTACTTGATTTTTACCGCGAGGTTACAATTACTTTGAATCCCTATCAGGGATTGAAACAAGTTGCTGAGATGCATCATGGGATGGGATAAGCGATCGCCCGTTACAATTACTTTGAATCCCTATCAGGGATTGAAACTTTTCTGGCAGCTTGTACACCAACAATGCAGTTCCCGTTACAATTACTTTGAATCCCTATCAGGGATTGAAACTGATTTCATCTAATTGTTTAAGTCCCTTGGCGTAGGTTACAATTACTTTGAATCCCTATCAGGGATTGAAACAACCTCATCCCATGCGGCATTAGCTAATATTTCAAGTTACAATTACTTTGAATCTCTATCAGGGATTGAAACTAGTTTGTTGTGCCCACTGCGAAAGTTGCAGGTAGTGGGAAGTTACAATTACTTTGAATCCCTATCAGGGATTGAAACAGCATCGCGCCAAGAGGGGTTAAAGCGACGAGAAGTTACAATTACTTTGAATCCCTATCAGGGATTGAAACTGCTTGGAGGAATCGGGGGCGGACAACATAGGTAAGGTTACAATTACTTTGAATCCCTATCAGGGATTGAAACAAAGGGATACAATCCCGATATTAACTGGAAGATGCGGTTACAATTACTTTGAATCCCTATCAGGGATTGAAACATTAAACTTTTTGAACCATGACAATTTGTCACTTTACCGAGGCGATGGCAGTGAAGTGGAAGCAGTTGATGGCAGTAAAAAACTAATGACTAATAATTTACAAATTCAATTAAGTTGGGACGATCCTACAACGGGGGAACGTCGAGAACCTCTTTTAGGTGTACCTATCGCCCTTGGTCGTGATTTTGCGGCATTGCCCGGTGAACTCAAAGGACAGCGTGTCTCTCGTATGTTGCTTAACAGCAGTCAAGTCTCTCGTTTCCATGTCCTGATTGACTGGGAGCAAAATCAGTTGGTAGTGACTGACCAAAATAGCACGAATGGCACGTTTGTAAATGGTCAACGTCAGGCACGCAGTGTTCTTGGTAATGGGGATACAGTACAAATAGGGCCATACATAATCACCATTAATTTTGCTGCTACTCGTGCGCCTGCACCTACCCCTAGCGTTCACTCTGCTATCCAATTTAACCCCAATACCAATCTCCCAGACCCCACTCTACCTCCACCTCAAGTTGTCACTCCCCTTGGTAGTCATTTTCCACCCCCTGTCTTTCAGGAAGAAAAAGTTTCCGTGCAAGCACTGCACGCAACAGGCTTGCCCGTAGATGAGAGTGATTATCTTGCAGTTGGGGCAGGGCTTGGTAGTTACATCTGGGTCGATTTATTGAGGATGTCTGGTGTCCGGAGTGAGAAAATTGTCGCTTTAGGATTGGAAAAAGAGCCATATGCCCGATACAAACGCCTCTGCCTAAATTCACAAATCCCTTTGCACGAACGCTTGCGTTCAAATTCTGATTCTTGTCCTGATAACATTTGGGGTTGGCCTAGTTATGCTTTGCGGGAAGCATGGCATGACTTTTCTAAAGGGAGGTTAGACCAGTGTTTTCGGTATTTGTGGCAGGTCTTTAGTGAACCAACTTTTGCCGAAACTTATACGCCTCGTGCAGGAAATGTCTTCAACTCTATAGACCGGGAGGCAAAGCGCATAGGCTGGGATAAGATTTACCGTTACGGGCGGGTACGGGCAATTCGCAAAACTGATGATGGGAGGTATTGTGTAGCCTACTCCCAAGGACCGGGAAGCCATGCTTTTCATGTCGCCCGTCATTTGCACCTAGCAACTGGTTATCCCGCTATTCAATTTCTCCCCGATTTGCAAGCTTATCGTGAGAAGTATCAGGATTTTAAATCTGTTGTCAATGCTTACGAACAACACGACCACATCTACGAACAACTGGAACGACAAGGAGGTAAGGTGTTGCTTCGAGGGCGGGGAATTGTAGCTTCCCGAATCGTGCAACGTATTTATGAAGCTCGTCGCCGCAATCGGAATATTACAGTTTTACACTTGATGCGATCGCCCAAACCAGTGGGCAATAAATTTGAGAAAGCACAGCGCTTTGTGAAGAATCATTACGAATACCAACCCTTCAACTGGCCTAAAGCCTGTTGGGGTGGAGAGCTACGGGAGATGCTGGAAAAAGCAAGCCCCGACGAACGCAAGCGCTTTTTAACAGACTGGGGCGGGACGACCACTGCCGATCGATACGACTGGCAGCGCATTACCGAAGAAGGGTTAAGAGAAGGTTGGTATAAAATCGAGTTTGGTGAAGTCGAGAAAGTAGAACGAGATGCCCAGAAACGACCAGTCACTTACATTCAAGAAAAGGGTTTCGGGCAAACAACCTTAGACGCTGACTTTATTATTGATGCCACTGGGCTTGATGCCAAAGTACAAGCAAATCCCCTACTAGACGATTTAGTGAAACATTACAACTTACCGTTAAACTACCTCGGTCGGTTGTCTGTGGCAAATAACTTTGAAGTCGTCGAGATGCGTAATGACAAGGGTCAAATGTATGCAGCCGGAGCAATTACCTTAGGGGGTCCCTATGCAGCTGTTGATAGCTTTCTGGGGTTGCAGTATGCCTGCTTGTGTGCTGTTGATGGTCTTGCAGCTGCCCGTGCATCCGGAATCAAGCACCTGAACGCCATAAGTTCCTTTGGGAATTGGTTAAAGTGGGTCTTTAATCAGTCACCTTGAACTAAGTTGATTGGTATGAAAAAACACAGAGCGCTTTTTATACCGTTAGGATGAATTTTCATAAAGCTGTTATGGAAAAAAATTCAAAATACCCATCAATGGTATAGAAGTGTATAGAATTCTATAGAAATATAAAATGTAAACTTTTAAGATGCAGATATTTGAAGCACGTTCCCCAATGCATCTGTCAGTTGTACCTACAGTTACACCAAAACAGAGCCAGCCTCTAAAAATAGTAGCGCTGGGAGATAGTTTAGTCTATGGATTTGGTGACCCAGAAGGAGGCGGTTGGGTCGAGAGACTGCGGCGGTGTTGGATGTTACCTGACAGCGTCGGTCACGTACTCTATAACTTGGGAGTGAGAGGCGATCGCACCCAGCAAGTAGCGCAAAGACTGGAAATTGAATTTCGCCATCGGGGTGAACTGCGAAATCAAGTTCCCGACTTGATTATTTTATCAGTAGGAGTTAATGATTCAGCGCGGTTAAGCCGTCCTAACGGACGAAACTTCACAGATTTTGCCGTTTTTGAATCAGAAATCGCTTCTTTACTTAACCGGGCGCGGCAACTCTGTCCGGTTTTATTTGTAGGAATGGTGCCAGTCGATGAAGCCAAGATGCCATTTCTAGACTGTTTTTACTACAATCATGCCGATCAGTACCGCTATAAAGAAGCGACTAAAGCCGTTTGCACCAAAAGCGGTATTCCCTATCTTGATATTTTTGACAAATGGATGGAACGGGGTGAAGCATGGAGGCTGAAACGCCTGGGCGCAGATGGTCTTCATCCCAACACAACAGGTTATAAAGCTTTGTTAGAAGATGTCATGAACTGGGAAGCACTCACCGAATATAATTCCAGTTCTGGCTACCAACTTGCTCGCTAATTCGGCTATAACTGCTTTAAGTCTCAAACATCGTATTCCGGGTTTTTGCGAAAAACGCCACAGTCTTGGTGAGTGGCGTTTTCTGTCACTGTTTTTTACGACCTGAAGTTTTTACTATTAAGACTGAATATTTTTATGACTCCTACATTATTTGGTCGCTGGCAAACTCGATTATTATTACTTGCTACTGCGGGTGTACTGGTATCCATACCTTTTGCATCTGGTTTAATAGCTTCTAATCATGGCACAGTTTATTTTTGGATACTGGCTTATGTCTCTCTTTTTGGCTTAGGCTGGGACATCGTTTATGACCAAATTCAGAAGTACCGTTGGGATAGAGATTGGCCTGCAGCATATCAACTCTTTGCTGGTATTTGGGAATTGGTGTTTGTTTTTTGTGGAGTAAAAGTTTTTGGCTTCTTACCAATACCTGTGCCCAAAGAACTACTGCCTCCACACGTCTTTCTACTGCATTACTGTGTGGTGTGGCTGGCAGTTTTTCTGACCTCCCAAAGTCTAATGCGGATTGTATTTGTTCGTTGGCGCTTCCGAGGGGGTCAGTGGTTGTAAGCTACCAAATAGCCATCTTGATAAGTAACCTCTCCAAACCGACCAACTGTAATATCTGCTACACGACGGTCAGTTACACAAGCAAACTGACGAGTTCCTATACCCCATAATCCTTGGATACCAAGATAGCGAGCAAAGTAAACCTGCTCATCATCTGGAATAAACTGCTTAAACATAGTGGCAATGGCATCAAAATCATCTTTACTTGCTCTTCGTAGAAGAGTCGCGCCTAGTTTGATGTCACCTTGACTTGAAGATTCATGTGACTGTTGGTTAAAAATTTTTGGTGAAGTGCTTTGATTTTGTTGAACTTGTTGTAGGGATTGATTGTAAACAAGTGTTGGTGGAGTATTTTGATTTTGTTGAACTTGCTGTAGGGATTGATTGTAAATAAGTTTTGGTGGAGTGTTTTGATTTTGTGGAAATTCCGGTGAAGGTTTTTGATGAGAAACAAGAGTTACTCCTTATACTTCAATCTTTGCTACGGTCACGGGAATTTCTCGCAAATGAATTACACTTCCTAATTGTAAAGAAACTTCTTCTTCAACTAGCTTTCCATCGACTAAAACTAAATTTGGTTGTGCTTGATTCCAAGTTAAATTGCGAAGATTAAAAGTCTTTAAATGAGAATTAAAAAATATTTCTGCGTGCAACCGTGAAATTCTATTAGCAGGGTCTTTAATAACCACGTCGCATTGATGAGTATCTCGCCCAATACGTATGACTCCCGGTACCTTAGTTGATTGTCTTGCTAAAATTTTGTCTAGAGATTTACCAGGACAATACTCAAATAGTAGTAAATAGGTTGTTGGATTCCATTGCCTCATTCCAAAAACAGTGACAACATATTCTGAGGAAATAGAAACTCCCGCTTCCAAACGAACTCTTTCAGCTAACCGACTGCCCGGTTCAATATTTTGGATGATTTTAAGGACGTGGAGTTTATTTGTTGCAGTGTCAGCAACTTTCCATGCTGAACCAAACCCACCTACTCCTAAGAGTTCTAGCAGTTTTACCTCAGCCACGGGTGCGATTTCCACAGACAACCGTCCACCCACCACAATTTCTAAATTAGTCATCTGTCAATCGTTAATAGTTAGTAACTGCTAGTTAGAGGTTGTTAGCTGCTAGTAACTCCCAACCACTAACTACTAACTATAGAATCAACGTCTGGTGGTCACTTTCCCTACTGCTTGGACTTGCCGTATTTAAAAAATTGTTTCTGGTATTGTAAATTACGTGCTATTACGCTTACAACATTTACGTAAATATATCAAGAATTGAAATGCCACATATATTCATCTCTGGATTTGTCGAAAGCTAACTTGTAGATGAATAGTACGAGTCTTCCAAGTCAGGAACAGGATGTCAAATTTTGAGCTGGTTTTAAGGCTATTACTGCAGTTAACAGTTATTTTAGGCACTTGTCGTATTGTTACGATTATCGGGCGGCGCTACCTTGGGCAAACCGATGTTGTCTGTGAAATGATTGCAGGTGTGATGCTAGGTCCCTCACTTTTTGGAGCGATCGCACCTGGTATACAACAATGGTTATTTCCCAAAATTCCCATTTTGCTTGCGACGGGAGAAAAAATTCCCAACCCATCAATGTCAATTCTCTTTGCCATCAGTCAGATTGGATTGGTGATTTATATGTTTTTAATTGGCTTGGAATTTAATACTGGGCTGATTCAGAAACGGCTTAAAAGCGCTGCTTTAGTCTCTATGGCGGGCATAGTTGCGCCATTTTGCTTGGGTAGTTTAGCCGCTTTGTTCCTGATTAACAGAGGTGATTTATTTAAACAAGGGGTTACCCCTTGGGCTGGAGCACTATACCTAGGTGCTTCCATGTCAATTACAGCTTTCCCCATGTTAGCGCGGATGCTGTACGAACGTGGTATAGCTAAAACCAGTTTCGGAACTTTAGCATTAGCAGCAGGTTCTATAGATGATGCAACAGCATGGTGTTTGCTAGCTATTGTATTGGCAAGTATTCATACCAATACAAGCATTGCTGCTTTTGCTATTGGAGGTGGTATTGCTTACGTATTATTTACAACGTTTGTAGGAAGACCTGCACTTACTATCTTTAATCAGATGGTAAAACGCGATGGGGGTTTGACTATTCAAACTCTGGTTTTAGTGTTCGCGATCCTAATGTTCAGTTCTTGGGTGACTGATGCTGTGGGTATTTATGCAGTATTTGGTGCATTTATTTTGGGTACAGCAATGCCACGAGGTGAATTTGCAGAACAACTTCGCGATCGCACTGAATTTCTCACAACTTCTCTTTTGTTGCCCATATTTTTTGTGTTCTCTGGGCTTAATACTCAAATTGGATTGGTAAATACACCGATTTTGTGGTCAATTACAGCTTTGATTGTGGCGATTGCCATTATCGGTAAAGGTATAGCTTGTATGCTGGCGGCAAAATTTGCAGGAGAAAATTGGCGTCAGTCAGCGACTATTGGTGCTTTAATGAACGCACGCGGTTTGATGGAATTAATCATTCTTAATATTGGTTTGGAACAAGGCATAATCACCCCAACTTTATTTACAATCATGGTCATCATGGCTATTGTGACTACATTGATGACATCACCACTAGTTGCCTTGTTGTTGCATGGAACAAAATATGATTCGTAAATCTTTTTCACTCGTAGGTTGGGTTGAGGAACGAAACCCAACAACTCTATTAAACGTGGGGTTGAGAAATAAAACCGAACATACACAATGCATTTGGAAATTTAATATTTACTTTATATATAACCTTTAACATATGCACTTTTATTTCCATTCACCTATCTCTCGCTAATCCCTTTAAGTATCATGCCAACTTGTGAAACAAATCATTAATTAACATCAATAAATGTTTGGTAGTAGAGATATTAAACATAAAATTTCTACATACAGCACATTTCAGGTAAATGAAGTATATCGGTAGGGGCGAACGGCTCTATGCCTACCTTGGTCGGCACACACTCGCGTTCGCCCTTACAACAATCTGTACCTCCTCCGCGTTACAATCTGCTGTAATTCGAGATAGTATGTTTTGTTCAAATGAGAACCGCTATAAACCTGGAGTTTTTGAAAGAGGTTGACATTTTTCAGCGTTATAAAGAATTATCTTAGAGACACCGGGTTGTCACGACTTGAAGAGGAAACCATGCAGACAGTTGTTCTCGTTTTAGTTGAGGTACTGATTGTTATTGGGCTGTCCAGACTGGTAGGAGTTGCCTTCCGGTGGATTAACCAACCGCTTGTTATAGGCGAGATTGTTGCTGGGATTCTTCTAGGTCCATCTTTTTTTGGTTTGGTTGCTCCAGGGTTAGCAGCTGCCTTGTTTCCATCAGAAACTGTTCCCTTCCTCAACGTTCTGTCTCAGGTAGGGCTGATTTTTTTCATGTTTCTGATTGGATTAGAGCTAAATCCCAAATACCTCAGCGGGAATTTAGAAGTAGCAATCTTAACATCTCACGTTAGTATTTTAGTGCCGTTTTCTTTGGGAACGCTGCTTGCAGTACTCCTCTATCCTTTAGTGTCTAACGGCAGTGTTTCTTTTACCGCTTTTGCCCTATTTTTGGGAGCAGCGATGTCAATTACTGCCTTTCCCGTACTAGCACGAATCATCACTGAGAATAATTTACAGGGAACGCGTCTGGGAACTTTGGCGTTAACTTGTGCAGCCGTCGATGACGTAACTGCTTGGTGTTTGTTAGCAGTCGCAATCGCAGTAGCCCATACTGGGAGTTTCAGCAAAGCTATTCCTACAATTTTGTATTCCCTAGTTTACATAGGTTTTATGGTAACTTTGGGGCGGGCTTTCATGGAACGCCTTGCAATTTACTACCGCCGAACTGGACGCCTCAGCCAGTTAGTTCTTGCTTGGATTTACATGGGAGTCGTTGCGTCTGCTCTTATTACCGAACTGATTGGCATTCACTTAATCTTTGGCGCATTTTTACTAGGGGCTATTATGCCCAAAAATGCTGCCCTAGTGAGAGAATTGGCAGTAAAAACAGAAGATTTTGTTTTAATATTTCTGCTTCCAGTGTTTTTTGCTTACAGTGGTTTGCGAACGCAAATTGGTCTACTTAACAAACCAGAGTTGTGGTTACTTTGCCTAGCTGTCTTGGGAGTAGCGATCGTAGGTAAATACGTTGGAACTTACACAGCGGCTCGTGTGTGTGGGATAAATAACCGGGAAGCTTCTGCACTCGGTTGGTTAATGAATACTCGGGGTTTAACCGAACTCATAGTTCTCAACATTGGTCTCAGTCTCGGGGTGATTTCACCTTTGTTGTTTACCATGCTCGTCATCATGGCATTGGTGACAACATTTATGACATCGCCACTGCTAGAGATGGTTTATCCCAAGAAGTTGATCGTGTTAGATGTCTTGGAAGCAGAACCAGAAAAAGAGACAGGTGTAACTACCATTGCTACTGAAGATGTTCGTGGTTGCTCCTATCGAGTTTTGGTACCAGTGGCAAATCCTAGCAGCCAAAAGGGTTTAGTACAGTTAGCTGTAGCAATTGCAGTTAACGACCGACAACCTGCTGTTGTTTATCCTCTCAGTCTAATTGAACTTCAAGAGGACTATGCTTTTGAAAGTACCCCAGTTGAAGCAGATAAGTTAATTGCACAGCGCCGCCACGAGCTCGAAGAATTAATTGAACGTCTAGAACCTCCGATATCCCGTTCCTATGTCCATCCCATTGTTCGTGTATCAAGTAATGTCGCGAGAGAAACATCACAAATCGCCTTACTTGAGCAGGCTAATCTAATTTTAGTGGGATGGCACCGCCCTGCTTTTAGCAAAAATCGCTTGGGTGGAAGAGTAGGTCAAATTCTTTCAACTGCGCCCGTTGATGTTGCGATATTTGTCGATCGCGGAGAAGAGCGCCTCGAAACTTTATTGGTGCCATATTCAGGAAATATTCATGATGACCTAGCACTGATACTTGCTCTGAGACTACTAGTCAGCAGTGATACTCGTCGCTTGCTGATATTACAGGTAGTGGAGAAGGATCGAGCTAAAAACGAATTAACTGACGAACTTCGCACCATTATTGAGCAATTGCCTCATACTGTTAGCGATCGCATTGATATCAAGATTGTTGAAGCCGCAGAACCAATTCGCGCCGTTGTAGAAGCATCCGAGAGTGTTGACCTTACTATTGCAGGTACGACCCGTTCCTGGGGGATCGAACGTCAAACATTGGGAAGATACACAGATGAATTAGCTATTGAGTGCCGTTCATCACTGCTTATTACCCGTCGTTACAGTCAAGTCACTTCTCACTTCACATCTATACTAACCACCGAAGTTAAGATTTAATTACTCCCGAATATTATGCACCATTTCAACTTCAAATCCCTAGCTTTCTACGGAATAGCAATAAGTTCTGTGCTGCTTTTGTTTAAAGTTGTTACCGCCTATGGCGAAACTCATCTTAAGGCTGCTCCAACGCTTAACAGTCGATACCGTCTAGTACTTAATGACAACTTGCACCTTTGCAAACAATCAGATGCCATATTCTTAAACATTCAGCAGTCAGGAGTTTATTTGAATGGGTCTATACAATCAACAAACCCCAACGACAAAAGCACTGCGGCAAGTAAAAGCCTCCCTTCTCTCACTGGTAAGTTACTTAATTATCAACAAGTGAGTCTATCAGGAAAAGTTTCTAGAGCTAGTCTTTGCCATACTCCTAATTCTGCAACACCACAAAATAATCCTTTGAGTCTAGTGAAAATACAAGCCCAACTGATGGATAAACGGGATTTAGTAGGAACGCTCAATATGGATGCCATTTCTGAAGCTATGAACTTAACAGCAATCCCTGAAAAAAACACTGAAAAAACCGAACACTTGAATCCCCATTAAGAACCAACTGATGTCATATTAGAGTGGTCAATCAACCACCCTACTATTAGGTCAAAGAAAGGAGCAATAGGTGTATGGGCAAGTATAGGCAACCGTTCCATGACTGCAAGCATCTGTTTCAAATTAGCTTGCTTAGCTCGTATGCAGCGATCGCTCTTCATGCTGGTAGTAGTTACGCACAGCCAATAGCAAGGCTTGAAGATTGGCGCTTCGATCCTGATACTTTACAGCTAGAAATTTTTCTCTCAGCCGCCTCACAACCCCGCCAATTCTACCTTAGCCAACCCCCTCGTATTGTCGTAGATTTGCCTGATACCAAACTAGGTAAGGTTTCTACTCAACAAAATTATTATGGGGCAATCCAAAGCATCCGTGTGTCCCAATTAAACGCACAGGTAACTCGTATTGTCTTGGACTTAGCGGCAGGAACTTTTATAGATCCAACAGCAGTGCGATTGCAACCTATTTCTCAGCAAGATACCACTCGTTGGGTATTACGTCCTGCAATCTCTAATAATACTTACGTACCACCGGGCAACTTACCACTATCACCTGGAAATTTCCCACCAACAACCGTTAGTCCATCATTTCCAGAAAATCTACCACTTGGTGTTTATCCTCCCCAACCATCGGGTAACTTACCGCCTGGTGTTTATCCTCCCCAGCCATCGGGTAACTTACCGCCTGGTGTTTATCCTCCCCAACCATCGGGTAACTTACCGCTTGGTGTTTATCCTCCCCAACCATCGGGTAACTTACCGCCTGGTGTTTATCCTCCCCAACCATCGGGTAACTTACCGCTTGGTGTTTATCCTCCCCAGCATACTCCCATTCCGCTTCACTTGGTAATCTATACTTTCGTCCTGTTTTTTGCGACAGTCTTGCACAGAATTCCCGTGCTTCAAAGAAAGAAATAGACTCTATCGGTAATTTATTTCCCTGAAAACTGGATGGTTCTTCATCAAGATGATGTTGGATTCTTGGGAGGTTTGAAACTGCCCTCCATTGCATTTGGGTGATAGGATATTTACCCATAAAGAAAGGAGTGACATTGACTATACATTGGGGACGTTCATCCTCAACTGTTCCATGTTCATTTTGAGGTGCTCCGATTTGAAATTTACCACCAGGGATGGAAACCATTTCCAGTACAATACCATCACCTAAATTTTCCTCGAAGTAATCTGCTTGCTTATTAGAACGTTGAATAATTTTTCCTTGGAGATCTACGGTGACTACTTCAAACTGAAAAGGTTTAATAACTGGGGGTGGTACAGGTTCTTGTGTTTTTAAAAAACTCGTTATTCCTGAATTTTCATTGATGGCATTAGGAGAAAAGCTAGCCGAACTTCCACCTTTGACATTCTCCGGATATGTCTTTTCAAGGAAATTTATTATTTGTTGCAATTTATTGAGTATTGTTTCCGCATCAGGGCCTTGGTAAATGCGATCGCCAATGTGGATGTCTCCCTGTCCCTGTCCAATGTTGACATTATACTTGCCTAACTGCACCACGTTATGATTGCCACTAGGAGACAGTAGCCGACGTAACTGTTTCAGGTCAGATTCTGTGTAATTTCCTGCGACAATGCGGTCAAGAATGCCGAGTGGATCGCAGTCAATCTGTGGGTTGGAACTAGCTGGTTTACCTGTGGAATATTTTTGAAATAAATTCTGGATGAAGGCAGTATCTTCATCACCAGTCAAGGACTGAATGTAGTTGAGAAAAATCCATAAAACTTCTTGACCGTTAGCTACCTGTCTAAATTTGTACAAAAAACTTACCACCTCTACAGAGACAGCCTGCGGTTTACCATCTAAATCCAGTTGAGCCAGGATAGCATCTGCTTCGGTTAGACCTTCTAATGCACCCGCTATTAAACGACGGCGATCGCGTACATTAGAAAAATCTGGTAACTTCTGTACAATTTGTGTTAAGCGTTGGAAATCAGGATGAGATAGCTGAACAGACAAGTTCACCACTCCTGTAATTGGAGGCTGTTGAATTCTATATTATTTCAATAAACCAGTCACTGTTAAGTCTGATAGACACTGTTTCCCATTCCTCCCTTCTCGGTACAAGATTCCTGATATCTTGCATACCCAGAAGTAGTAGGAGGCGTGCGGTATAACCCTACCTACGAATTTATTTTTCAGTGAGACAGCCCAGGCAGGAAAACGCGATCGCCGCGAACGTCAGGAAAGTTATTGCTATCCCGTAAATCAAAAACGAGTTTCCAGAGACACTGCTTATCACCCTCGCGCTTACGCTGACGGTTATCGCCAAGGGTGTGCTAGTGCCCGGAAAGGGGAGGCACACAAACCACGTACCTCTGGTGGTGAATTTGCTCGCGGGTTTGAAGATGGTCACTTTGGTGAGGAATTTTCCGGTCAGACACATAGTGTTCCCGACCGTGTTGATTATGAAACCGTAACCCATTGTTCTACACGCACTATCCGCTATGATGACTAGAGAACAGGATGCTTTGTTCTTTCCTGTAGTAATAAGTTTCTACATAGGGTGCTTGTAGATTGCTGATATGGCACAACTGACTCTTATCATTGGCAACAAAAACTATTCATCTTGGTCATTGCGTCCCTGGTTGGCAATGAGGCAATTGGGATTAGAGTTTAACGAAATTCGCATTCCTCTTGACACATCAGAGACTGCAGCACAAATGCAGAAATACTCTCCAACAAGAAGAGTTCCAGTGTTGTTGCATGGAGATTTGACTATATGGGATTCTCTTGCTATCTGTGAATATCTGGCTGAAGAGCATCCCAATCTGCACTGGTGGCCTAAAGAAAAAGCTGCACGAGCAATAGCCCGTTGTATCAGTGCTGAAATGCATTCGGGTTTTCCAAGCTTGCGGCAAAAGATGCCTATGAATTGTCGGAGTCGATTTCCTGGCAAGGGAATGACTTCTGAAGTGCTCAAGGATATTGATAGAATTACCAATATCTGGAGAGAATGCCGTCAAAATTTTGGAGCAGCTGGAGATATGCTGTTTGGCAACTTTACTATTGCTGATGCTATGTATGCTCCTGTCGTTTCACGCTTCATAACCTATGGTGTGGAATTAGATGCTGTTTGCACGACATATGTTGAAGCTGTGTTGGCGCTACCTGCTATGCAGGAGTGGCTGGAGGCTGCTTCACTGGAAACGGAAATTATTCCTGCTGAAGAGATTTATAGCGATCTGTCCTGCAGTCAGGAGCGAAGCTATCGCAACTAATATTGTAAAACTTTGCTCGACACGTAATTATATATTGACAATAACGAAACTATAACCGCATGGATATTTTTTTTGAGATTTATAAAGACCTTCCCAGACAGGGTCCGGGTAACAATGAATCAACCCGAAAAGTTTTTTCACTACTAACCGACCTACCACCAAAACCATCCCTTCTAGACATTGGTTGCGGATCGGGTATGCAAACCCTTGAATTAGCCAAACTGACGGATGGAACGATCGCTGCTGTAGATAACCATTCACCCTATTTAGAACAGTTAAATAGCCAGATACTTGCTGAAGGGTTGGCAGAGAAAGTTGTTACAGCTAATGCATCCATGTTTTCTCTGAAGTTTGAAGCTAAGAGTTTTGACGTTATTTGGTCAGAAGGCGCTATTTATATCATAGGCTTTGAAAAGGGTCTTCAAACTTGGCGACCTCTTTTAAAAGATAAAGGGCATTTAGTTGTGTCAGAAATCTCTTGGTTGAAGTCCAATCCCCCTACCGAAGTCCAGAAATATTGGGAAGCTAATTACCCCGGCATAAAATCAATTGAAAGCAATCTCAGGATGGTGGAAGATTTAGGCTACAGGAAAATAGGACTCTTTGTTCTTCCCGAGTCGGGATGGTGGGATAACTACTATACACCTTTAGAGAAGAGGATAGGGCTTTTACGCGAGCAATACAAAGATAACGAAGCAATGAATCGGGAATTAGATAATTCTTTATTAGAAATAGAATTCTATCGCAAGTATTCCGACTGGTACGGATATGTCTTTTACCTAATGCAGTTGCCATAATTCACTTTTTCAATGGAGTAACTCCCCAAGTCGCTTCAGTATGGGGAGAATAGCAAAGGCGATGCTAGCAAAGCAGTACACCCGTCCATTTGCTTCATTAACTATTTCTATAATCTACTTTTAAAAAGAACTTAACTTTGTCTTTATCTTCAATCATTACTATTTTTAGTTGTATAAATAACAACGTCTAATTCTCTTTACAGAACTATTTTGCATTTACCAAGAGTTTATAAAATTAATCAGACTCAGCAAATTCCACAGGTAAAGTATATAGTAATATATACATCACACCGGGGCAGTAAAAAAGAGTGGATTGAGACGTTTTGATTGCATACATAGATACTTGACAAACCGAAACTACTCGTTTTTTCCTTTACAGCAAATAATGAGGTGCTTTCATGCCCGCAATAAATCTGAGCAGTCCTTATACTCAAAATTTTGATTTGTTAGCCAGTACAGGTACTGCTAATACCTGGACTGATGACTTCACTATTTCTGGCTGGTACTCCACCAGACCATCCTATATAGCAGGTACTGGCTCAAACAATACAGGGACGCTTTACAGCTTTGGTAGTTCTGGAAGTTCAGAGAGAGCTTTAGGATCTGTAGCATCTGGCGGCACAAACACAATTTACTATGGAGCTCGCTTTGTTAACGATACCACCAGCACTATTACCTCCCTTAATCTCGGTTACACGGGTGAACAATGGAGAAATGGCGGTAGCAGTAATAGCACTCCAAGTGTTGCTCAAAAATTAGATTTTCAATATCAAATTGGTGCAACCAATTTAACTTCAGGGACTTGGGTTGATTTCGACACACTTGACTTTACCAGCCCCGTTTTCGGTACAACAACTTCTACCGCCTTAGATGGAAATTTAGCAGCAAATCGCGTCAATTTGTCTTCTACTTTGAGTGGTATAAACCTTGCTCCCGGTCAAGAAATATGGCTTCGCTGGCAAGACGTAAATGACGCAAACAACGACCACGGTTTGGGGATTGATGACTTTAGTATCACAACAGGAGTGACTCCACCTCCAATTCCAACTGTCACGATTCAAGCCACAAACGCAGCCGCAGCAGAAGCTCTAAGCGAACCGGGAACTTTCAGAATCACGCGCACAGGTGACACAAGTGCTGCCCTATCTGTCAATTACTCTGTTGCTGGTACGGCAACAAATGGCACTGATTACACACCTAACTTAACTGGCACTGCCTCCATCGCAGCAGGTCAATCTTTTGTAGATATCACAATTACACCTGTTGATGATAGTGCAGTAGAAGGCAATGAAACAGTCACACTCACGCTGGCTGATACTGCTGATTACGACTTGGGTAATTCTAGCACGGCAACTGTAACTATTGCAGACAACGAAATTGCTCCTACTATCCGCATCCATGACATTCAAGGTGCTGCTCATGTCTCGCCACTCAACGGTCAAAGTGTAACTAATGTCCCCGGTACCGTGACAGTGGTACGGAACAATGGCTTTTACTTAGAAGATCCCAACCCAGATAACAATGATGCTACCTCGGAAGGTATTTTTGTTTTCACCAGTTCTGCACCAACCGTTGCTGTTGGAGACTCTGTATTAATTAGCGGTACGGTTAACGAGTTTCGCCCCGGTGGTAATAATAATAACCTCTCTACCACTCAAATTATTACGCCGTCTATAACCACGCTATCGTCTAATAATTCTCTCCCAAGTCCCACTGTCATTAGTGCCGCATCTGGCAATAATGTCCGAACCATCCCCACCCAAGTCATTAATAATGATGCGGTGAACGGTGATGTAGAAGGTTCGTTATTCGACCCATCTCAGGACGGAATTGACTTTTACGAAAGCTTAGAGGGGATGCGGGTACAAATCAATAACCCAGTGACAACCGGTCTCAGAACTAATTTTGAGGAGCTTTATGTGATACCTGACAGTGATGCAGGGGTCACAGGTCAAAATTCTCGAGGTGGTATCACTATTAGTGGTAACAACGAGACAAATGTCGGCAATGCGGTTACTAACAGCGATTTTAACCCAGAGCGCATTCAGATTGATGATAGCCTGAATCCTGGTGGCATTACTGTTCCCAATGTGAATGTCGGTACTCAACTGGATACTATTGTTGGGGTAGTAAACTATGATTTTGGTAGCTACGAGGTATTGCCTACAACATCACCTACTGTTGCGATATCTAGTCCCCTCACCAAGGAAGTCACTGGGCTAACTTCTGGAAGCGACCAACTCACGATCGCTACCTTCAACGTAGAAAATCTTGACCCTGGCGATGGTGCAACCAGGTTCAACGCCCTCGCTAATGCTATTGTTAGCAACCTCCAGTCACCAGACATTATCAGCTTGGAAGAGATTCAGGACAACAACGGAGCAACAAATGACAGTGTTGTTGATGCTAGCCAAACCTTCCAAACATTGATTGATGCGATCGCTGCAGCTGGCGGTCCCACATATCAATTTCGCCAAATTAACCCAGTAGACGACACCAACGGCGGAGAACCTGGTGGTAATATCCGGGTAGGCTTCCTGTTTAATCCTAACCGAGTCAGTTTCGTCGATCGTCCGGGTGGTAGCTCTACAACTAACACAACAGTCACCAACGCCAGTGGAGCTCCCCTCCTTTCAGACAGCCCCGGTTTGATTGACCCCACTAACTCCGCCTTCAATAGCAGCCGTAAACCTTTAGTTGGTGAATTTATTTTCAACGGTCACACTGTATTTGCTATTGGAAACCACTTCACTTCTCGGGGAGGGAGTCAACCTCTTTTCGGGCGCAACCAACCGCCAACCCAGGGCGGTCAGGATCAACGCGAATCCCAAGCTGCAATAGTAAATAACTTTGTGGATCGAGTTTTGGCGGCAGATTCCAACGCTAATGTTGCTGTTTTGGGTGACTTTAACGAATTTCAGTTCTTCCCCGCACTGCAAATTCTTAAAGGTAATGTGAATGGCGAACAGCCCGTACTTACTAACTTGACTGATACGCTACCTGTGAATGAGCGCTACACCTATTACTTTGATGGCAATGCTCAAGCGCTGGATCACATTCTGGTTAGTGAGAATTTATTCAATAACCTAAATGGGTATGATGTAGTACACATCAACTCAGAGTTTACCGACCAACTCAGTGACCATGACCCTATCGTATCTCGATTCAATTTACCATCTATCAGGGGTACATCAGGTCGCGATACTCTCAGTGGGGGTTCTGGAAATGACACTATCATTGGTGGCTCGGGAGGAGATGCCCTTACTGGCGGTGTTGGCAATGACCGCTTTGTATACACTAATATTCGCGATCGCGGTGACACAATCAGTGACTTCGAGGTAGGCAACGATAAACTCGTCTTCACCCAACTACTTGGCAGTCTAATTCCCGAAGGCTACGGTGGGACTAATGCCATTGCTGACGGTTACGTGAGAGTTGTGCAAGGCAGCAATTCTAATAACTTTAGCGTGGAAGTTGACTCTGATGCTTCCGGAGTTGCGGATATCTTCAGACCGTTCATCACTGTGAACACAGTTGGTGCAGATACCCTTAATAGCTCTAGCAACTTTATTTTCTAAACGTGATACCAAGTTTTTTAGACGAATGACAAGCTAGCATCTACCAACTCATTCTTTACTTCTTCGACACAACTCAAGGAGTTCTAAATGTCAGGCAAAACTTTGCTCAAATCTTTACTCAAGCGTTCATCTCACAAAATTGTAGCATTCAGTTTATTTAGCTTGGGTAGCTTCAGTATTGCTTCCCCCTCTTTTGCTGCTAGTCTTGATGTTGGTAGTTGGGCAAGATCGGGTGATGTTTCTCAAACTGCTGGTCAAGCTACACTAACCAATGCCTCAGCAGATGGTAGTGATGATGTCATCAACTACAATGTTTCTGGCAATAACCCAAGCGGAATTAGCAATTTAGAGACTTTTTTGGGTGTTAGTCAGGGAACGCTTGGTCTTGATGCTACAGAAGGTTCTGCCATCCAAACTGCATTGAATGTTATAGCTGGTGATACTTTCAGCTTTGATTGGAACTTCACAACTTTTGACACTAGAAGCATTGACCGCGCCTTTGTGACGATTGGTAACTCTGTCTTCAATTTAGACGGAACTTCTGGTCGTTTCAGCCGTACTTTCGACACCCCTGGCACCTATAACATCGGCATTGGTGTTATCGATGTGGATGATTTTACTAACTCATCGCGATTAACACTCAGCAATGCTAACCAAGAGCCAGTACCCGAACCCCTTACTATCTTGGGTTCACTAACCGCGCTTGGTTTTGGTGCAAGTTTGCGCCGACGCTTCCGCAAAAAAGCATAAAGGTAGGGTGGGCAGTGCCCACCTTACCAAGGTTGCTTAAATTTTCCCAGTAAAGACTCGCTCAGCAGGTCCGGTCATGTAAACCCGTTGGTCTACTTCCGACCATTCGATTTCCAATGGTCCTCCAGGAAGTTCCACAGTCGCGATGCGATCGCACTTCCCGGTCAACACACCAGCGACCAAAGATGCACACGCACCCGTACCGCAAGCTAAAGTAATACCAGCACCACGTTCCCATACACGCATTTTCACGTAGTCACGACCCACGACTTCGATAAATTCTGTGTTCGTTCTTTGAGGAAACGCTGAGTGGTGTTCAAATTGCGGACCAATGATTTCTAACGGAATTGCTGCTACATCTTCCACAAAAGTAATGCAGTGGGGATTACCCATACTCACGCAGGTGACATCCCAAGATTTCCCCGCTACCTCTATCGGCATATTGATGACTTTTTCATCAGACGGGCCGATCGTAGTGGGAATTTCACCAGCAAGCAGTCTGGGAAGACCCATATCTACCCGAACTTGACCGTCGGGCATAAGTTGGGGTGTAATGACACCAGCAAGGGTATGAATGCGATATTGATCGCTCTTTCTATCTACTCCCTCTAGATCGGCTAAAAAAGCTGCCAAACAGCGAATACCATTACCACACATTTCTGGTTCTGAACCATCGGAGTTGAAAATCCGCATCGTGTAGTCAGTTCCGTTTTCTCCCGGTAAGGCAAAAATCACGCCATTAGCACCAATACCAAAGTGGCGATCGCACAACTCCACTGCTTTTTCTGGGGTGATAGCAGGCGTGGATGACGAGCGATTGTCAATCAGGATAAAGTCATTCCCCAAACCATGATACTTAGTAAATTCGATTGCCATTTCCAAAATCCGTGAATTATATTTGTGTTCTGTCCTTTGTCCTTGGTCATTTGTCCAATATTCTCACTCATGACCAATGACTTAATGACAAACGACCAATGACTCATGACTAATAACTATGATTACTGAATTTGATACTTCTCTCCCTAGCATTCGACAAGTACAAAACTTGGTTAAACAAGCTTCCCCAGTTCAGATTAAACTGCTCACTAATGATTTACTTACCGGGAAAGTGATATGGCAAGATGCACAATGTTTGTGTCTTGCAGATGAAAATAACCAGCAGGTTACTATTTGGAAGCAAGCAATTGCCTATGTCAAACCAATGTAGAGACGTGCTACGGCAGACGTGCCATAAAAGACGTGCCATAAAAGACGTGCCATGGCACGTCTCTACGGAGAACTAATCCAGTAGACTATCCATTGGCAGAAACTCCTTGAGTGCTTCCGCCTCACCGGCTTTTACCACTGGGATAGAAACAGGTACTTCGGTGTCGGGTGCAAGCAATTTTACAAATTGATTGACAGACGGCAAGCTACCGCATAGTAAGACTTGGTCGCGAGCTTGTAAATCCGTAGTGCCATTGGGAAGGCGGATAAATTTGCCATCTCGTCGCATTGCCTGCACTTTTACCCCATACTGGTTGTGGATATCCAAATCTGCTAGAGTTTTACCAACCATTGAAGAGTCAACGCTGACTGTAACCCACTGGCAAGCATTGTTTTCGCCGGGAACAGCAACCTGTCCTTTAGCGAATTCATCCAAAGCAGCAAACTCACCGTCAGAACCCACGACCAACAAGCGATCGCCTTCTTCCAATTTGGTTTCGACAGAAGGAAAATCGATTTCTTCACCCCCTTCGCGGCGAATAGCCATCAAACTCACCCCTGTTAAGTAGCGCATATCCGCTTCTTCCAAGGACATACCAATGAGAGGCGAACCAGATGGTAAGGGATACCAGCGTTTGTTCAGGTCTTGAGTTGCTTGTTGTAAATCGCGGGAAACCTCAGAAGCAGTACGCACGGGTCGTAGGTCTAAATAATGGTGATTGCGGATTTCCTGCATTTCTCGCTGCACGACGGAAGGTGATAAGCCTACATCTGTTAATATGTAGGCTACCATTTCCAAACTAGCCTCAAACTCTGGTTGTACAACTTCTCTAGCTCCAAGTTGGTAAAGCACTTCAATGTTTTTGTCATTGGTAGCGCGTACAACAACACCGAGAGCGGGAGAGAGTTCCAAAGCACGTTTGAGGCAAAGACGGGTACTCATGGGGTCAGGAAGTGCGATCGCCATTCCTCGTGCAGTATTTACCCCAGCGGCTTCTAAAACGTGAAAACTCACACAATTGCCATAGACGTAAGGAATACCAGCTTCCCGCAACTGTTGGATTCTTGCTTCCGACTGGTCAATCACAACTATCGGCAACTCATGAGAAAGCAATAATTGTACCAAATTGCGTCCTACACGTCCATAACCGCAGACTACCACATGATCTTTCAGAGGTAGCTCTTGAGCGACTTCCAACGGCTGACCTTCATCGTTTAAAAAATTCTTCAGCCAAGGTATTGTTTCTACCCAATTAAATAAAATCGGCACCGAACGCAGTACAAAGGGAGTCAGTACCAATGTGACTGCTGTAGTTCCCAATATCAATAAATATATGCGACGGGAAACCAGCCCTAGAGTTTGTCCTTCACTAGCAAGTACAAAGGACACACTCAGGGAAGGAAAAACATTGGCAATTTGTGGTATGTAACACATTCCCCGTTCAACGATTTGATTCGACTTTAGCCCAACGATATTCTGACCTTTAAAAGTAATTGTGCCTGTATGGGGGGTCAAAAGCCCGAAGATAGTTTTTGCTAGAGTTGATTTACCAGCACCATTAGGCCCGATAACTGTTACCAATTCTCCCTGCTGCACTCGAAAGTTGACACCTTGCAGGATATCCACATCTTTGATATAGCCTGCATAAACGTTTTGAACTTCTAATATGGGGGACGAATTTAGCGAATCAGACATAATATCTATAGAATATAGGTAAAATATATTCCATTTAACTATAGTTCGTTTGTTATTTAAAGGCGCAAACGATTAACCCATATTCCGCACCCAGGACTGTTACACAGCAATGAAACGGCTATATATGGTACACAAAAATTTCTTTCCATGAAACCTCCAGGGGGATGAAAAGCCCAAAAAGCTTATCCCAAGCGTAGGGTGGGCACTGCCCACCAGCCCTGATTACGAAGGTAACAGTTAGTCTGGGTAAAGGTTATGTTGAATGCGATCTGCCGAAGGCAGTAGCGAAGCTATCGCGAAACTTGTGACAGACCAATTAAAAAGACCTTCAGGTGTATCAAGATTTATTAAATAACTTCTTCACTTGCTTGTTCTGCTAACTCTCCCAAAAAATTTCCTCTACTATTAGGATTCAGCCAAGCCAAAGCTGGTTTGACACTTTCTAGGTAATTTCGTAATTCCTTTAATCTCGCAATCTCATCTCGTAATCTATTTATTTCCTCTAGTGAAGGAGCGACCAACAGTCGAATCTTAGCCAATTTAACTGTAAAATTATTTTTCCACTTCTGCACCCAACAATATGGTTCTGGCGATGTACATAAAACAATAAGGTTCAGTCTTGCTCTAGCAAACAAATGGTCGATTGTGTTGGGTTTCGTGCCTCAACCCAACCTACGCTGGATGCTACTTTTTGCGCTCTCTGAACCCTTCCATCTTTACTTTGCAAGAGGGTTTTTGGTTATATAATTTTCATTTTCTTGTGGTACGGGCGTCTCGCCCGTCCTTCTCAAACAGCCCCCATCCTTTTAAAGAAGATAAAACTCCCGTACCACAAGAAATAGATATGCACTCTTAAAAGCTAAGCAACCTTCTTTTTGTGACTGAGACCTATAGCAAAGCACGCACCAATCAAAGACAAAGCAGCGATGCTAGTGGGTTCTGGAACCTGAACGGGTCGATCGGATATAGTAATTTGACCGCTGACAACCTCGCCATTATCACCGACCTCTCCAATGTAAAGATACAACGGACCACTGCTGGTAGAAACAGCATTAGTCAGATTAAACGATATTCTCCCTCCATCGCCTAAGCTGATAAATCCAAAAGCTGTTGTAGGATTTGCGGAGTCGGTGACTAGAGCAGATGTAGAGTTGGCATCAAAACTTTGTAATGTCGCTACTGAGTTATCGATCGCACCATTACTTGAGCCAAATAAATCTGGTGCAATTGTTGCGTCTGGCGGTGCTACAGGAGAACGTTGTGTCCCTGGAGTGAGGACGACTCCAGCCGAAGAAAAATCGAATACGTTTAAACCAGGGGTGGTGTTGGCGCTGGCTGCATTGTTCACCAAAACATTGCTCAGCTTAATGGCGTCTAAATCAAAACCGCTAAATCTTCCAGTCGTACCACCTTGCTGGCTATTGCTATCAGCGATCGTAATCGAGCTAATATCGGAGTCAAAATCAGATATTTCTACATAGTAAACAGCAGTTCCTTGGGGATTTCCACCAGTTACGCCGGGTAGCTTGACAAACTTGTCTCTATCAAGAGAGAATGTCGCCGCCGTAGCGCTATAAGCAGACATCAGCGTCATAGCGGTAGCAGCGAATCCTATCTTCAAGAAACACCTGATACGAAATAAACAAAAATTTTTTAGCATGATTTTTCCTAAGTAGGGGTACCACAGTAAGCTATACACGGGCATACCTACTTTTCAGGCAAAAGAATACGGATTGTTATCTTTCTAACAAATATTTACGAAGGTACTGTTAAGCTTTTATGAAAGAAATATCATTGAATTGTAATTTTACGGTAAAAACAGGCAGTCGTTCGCAATGGAATGCCTGTTTTCAAAAAACTTGTACGTAGAAATACTTACTATACTCGGCAGAAATCAGGCTACTATTGTAAATCTGGATAAAGCTCCCAGTAAAAGTTTGTTAATTTTATCCTTTAGCCTTCATACTTCATCCTTTTTGTACTAGGTTGGCGTTTTTTGCAAATCTGGTCGTTCTTCTGGAACGATCGCCCCCTCTACAGGGCAAACTTGAATGCAAATCCCACAGTCGATACAGGTGGCGTAATCAATCCAGTACCAATCGGTTCCCTTGACATTTTTGCCTGGACCGGGATGGATACAAGCAACTGGACAGGCGTCCACGCAATCAGCGACGCCTTCACAGACATCTGTAACAATCGTATGCGGCATTGGTTCCCCTCTCTACTTAGCAAAAGACTCTTATAATTGACAAGCTGTAATCATACACTAGCAATATTGCTGAGTCATCGGTCATGAGTCTTTCACCATGAACTCTTGACTATTAACTCTTCATCATTGACTCGATCGTTGTCGAACCATCAGCTTTAATCCAAGCTATTTGGGCAATACTGCGATCGCGTGCATATTGCCTGATTTCATCTGCATTTCGTCCTCCCAAATCCATTTCCACCCTGACGATATGGGTAGAATCGCGGAGTTTTTTGGTGTAGGTGAAAGCAGCAGTGTATGCATTTTTATCTTCTGGTACTACCAACCAGTTAATAGCTGGAGTTGTTTGTGGTAACTGACCGCCTGACAACAGAACTTGTTGTAAATCTTCTAGGAGAAATGCAAAACCAATGCCCGGTATATTTTCTCCTTGAGGATGATAAAGTTCCAAAAGACGGTCATAGCGACCCCCTCGCCCCACAACCCTGGCTTGTCCATCAGTATCGCTCACTACCTCAAATACAATGCCAGTGTAGTAATCGATTGTTTGGATTAAGCTGAGGTCAAGGATTATCTCTATCCCTTTTTCCTGAGATGAACTTATGCCTAAATTTACCGATTGATATAGTAATTCTACCAATGCTTGCAAATTATCTACCGCCACTTTCAGAGGCTGGTCTAGATCTAAGGTGCTGACTTTTTGCAAGACTTCAGCCGGGTTGCCGCGCAAATCCAGCATGATTCTGGCACGTTCTTTCAGTTCATCAGTGAGGGGTAGGGAGTCAATAGTAATACGGTCAAGGTGAGCGATCGCACTCCGAACTTTTCCTTGTAAATGGGGAGGAAAAGCCTTGAGGAGCGATCGGGCAATTTCTGCCTCACCTAGAATCAAATGCCAGCGGTTTAAACCCAGTGCTTGCAAACAATCTGCTAGCAACAGCAAAATCTCTGCATCCGCAAGCAATCCACCACTACCCAACAACTCAACCCCAGCTTGATAAAATTCCTGCTGGCTGTTGTGCTTTAATTCTCGCGTGCGTTGGAAAACGTTAGCGTTGTAGTACAGGCGTTGCGGATAGGTCGCACCTGCCATGCGCGTCACAGCGGTGCGAGCGATAGAAGCTGTGAGTTCCGGACGCAGACCCAAATCTTCATCTTCGGCATTTTGCAGTTGAATCACCGTTGAGCGCTGAATTGCTCCCCCCGCCATCAGCGTATCCATACGTTCCAGAGTTGAGGTAATAATTCTGTGATACCCCCAACGGTGAAAAACTTGCTGTAGCCTATCTTCAATCCAGCGTTTTTGAGCCACATCAAGGGGTAATAAATCCCTTGCTCCGGCTGGCGGTTGATACACCATTACTTCTTCTTCCCACCAAACAAACCACCAAACAAACCGCCACCCCCAGATTTATCTGGTTGTTTAGCCCCACTATGAGACGTTGCAGCAGGCTTCGTTCCATTGGGCTTATGACCAGTAATCTGTTCAATTTTGCGTTTCCCGTCCGACGCAGTTTGGTCTTTAGGGTCTAATTGCAGGGCGCGGTCAAAATGAACCTTTGCCATCGTGATTTGATTTTGCTTCAAATACACTAACCCTATCAAGCTATGGCAACGACTATTAGTTGGCTCTAGCTTAAGGGCATCTTGTAATTCTACCCTAGCTTGTGCCAGTTGATTCTTCGCCATTAATTCTTGAGCGCGGCGAATGTAATGGGTCACTGCCGAATCTTCCTTGGGTGGGGAAGGTGGAGGTGGTGGTGCGGGTGTATTCTTGACTGCTGTTGGTGGAGAGGTTTGAACTTTGGATTGAGCCGTCGGTTGTGGGGCGGCAAATGTTTTGCCAGCAGTCCGCATCAGGTAAACCAAATTCAACTCGCTGACTAAGCCTACAATATGTTGTACTTTTTGCAGAGAGTCATACTGAGTTTCAGCAATTTTGCCAATCGCATTTCTATAGATATGGTCAAAATTTGGCGCACTTGCAAGCTGTTTAGCCAAATCCGTTGTCAGTTCCACGGATGCTGATTCTTGAACCAAGCGCTTGCCCATTTGCGACAAAACTAAGAGATACTCTGCTCGATTTTTCTCTTGAGAGAGCTTTTCATATGCTGGATTGACCAGTTTAGACAGCAATTCGCCTGCTAGGTGCTTCTCAGCATCGCTTGCTGCAGCACAGCTATCGGGGTGTAGTTGGCGAGCGATTTTAAGATAACGCTTGCGAATATCTTTAATATCGGCATCAACGGTCACGCATAGAATTGCATGATGATCTATAAAATCATGTCTAAAAAGTCCGCGTTCTATCTTGAATGACATAAATGTAACAGTTGCTTTGCCATTGGGATCTATTGGATTTCTCTAGTTTACTTTGCTTCTGACAAATGGCTATAAAATTAACCAGCTTAGTGACCCCACGTAGATAGCGATGGAACTTGCATGAGTTCCTGGCTGAGGCAACTGTGAAGATACCCATTAGTCGCAAGAAGCCTTCCAGAAGAGATGTCCAAGGGTCTATCATCATATGCCGTGACCTTACCTCCAGCCTCTCGTAATAAAATCACACCAGCAGTAATATCCCAGGGAGCAATTCCCCTTTCCCAGTAACCATCGATACGACCGCAAGCTACGTGAGCCAAATCTAAAGATGCCGAACCGCTCCGTCGAACTCCTTGGGTAAGATGGGTTAGGTGACAAAATTCTGCGTAGTTGTTGTCAAAAGTTTCACGTCGGTCGTAAGCAAATCCCGTAACTAGTAAACTCTTACTAAGTTCAGATGTATTGGACACTTTAATCGGGCGGCGGTTGCGCGTAGCCCCCAATCCTTGTGCGGCGCGAAATAATTCATCATGGAAAGGATCGTAAATCACACCAACTTGTGGGACGCCATTAATTAACAACCCAATAGAAACGGAAAAGAAGGGGTATTGGTGGGCAAAGTTGGTTGTACCATCTAAAGGGTCAATTGCCCAAAGAAATTCATTATCTTGATTTCCCAGTTTTCCTGATTCTTCAGCAAGGATAGAGTGATTGGGAAAGTGACGCTGCACAATATCTAAAACAACTGCCTCTGAAGCTTTATCAGCAGCAGTCACTAAATCCCCAGGACGCCCTTTTTCAACAACTGCGTCTTCAATCTTACCCAGGTAACCTTCCAACACTGCACCAGCAGCAAGCGCGGCTTCTGTAGCAACATCTAAAAAGATTTGTAGATTCGTCATTAGTCCATAGTCATTAGTCCATAGTCATTAGTCCACAGTCATTAGTCAAGAGTCAAGAGCCACTAGATATTGGTTGTTAGTTATTTTCCCCATCTCCTACCTATACTGACGGCGAAATTCAGCTGGAGTGAGACGCATGGGTTTTTCTGGGTTCCAAATGCCTGCGCCCATGAGTCTAGCCCATTGTTGGGCGCGTTCTAAACGCTTGTCGTATTTGAGGTTTGGCGATCGCGGCACAAACAGCCCGTGTCCTTCTTTCACCAGCTGTTCGTTTAACAACACTCCATCTTTCCACGCATAAGCCAAAGTCCTTCCGAATTTATCTTTCACTTCCACATCAAACTCCAGCATGACAGGTTGTTCGCCGCCAATCAGCGTTTCCAAGCGTTGTTTTGCAGCATCACCCCAAGGACGTTGCTGCAAATCTGGTGCATCCATACCAATCAACCGCACTTGAGTAATTAAGTTAGGTTGCTCGCCCATTCCCACCACTTCTAAAGTTTGCCCACTCACTACCTGTGCTACTTTAACCACCAACTGTGGGCTTTCTTCAGTTGTTTTCTTTTGGGGTTGGCAAGCAACCAGCAGTAAGAGAAAGATTATTATTGCAATTCGCATCATTGGTCAATTGTTAAGCAGGTCGTCCTTGGTCATTTGTCATTCGTCATTGGTAAGGCTTGCCAACGAATTTACATTTTGTAATATAGTTCTATTTATTCCTGCCCACCTACTTAGTAGTCAGTAGTTATCGGTGAGTGGTTGAGACTACTAACTACTAACAACTAACAACTAACCGCTTTTTTAATCCTCATCTAAGGGCAAACCCTTGCGAACTCTCCCCTTAGCAAAATATTGCCCAAACTGAAGTTCATAAACTTCATCTTCGTCCTGTGTCTCTACCTCTAGATCGGAACGGGCATAACTGACACACAACAGAGCATATCCTTTCTTCCTCAATTCTGGGGACAGCCCAACTGCCTCAGGTTGATAAATTTCTCCTGACAGCACCCGCACGGCACAAGTGGTGCAAGCCCCATTCCGACAAGAAAACGGCAGTTCCACAGCTTGTTTTTCAGCGGTATGCAGGATGTAGCGGTTATCAGGAACTTGGAGCGTGTGGACAATGCCCTTAGCGCGATCGCGAACTCTAACAGTGTAACTCTGGGACATCGGAATTTTGGATTTGAGATTTTTGCTTATTTTAGATGCAAACTAGTTGCAGTTTAATAGAATTGGCTATACAATGATAATTCGTGACACCTGGAGAGGTGGCCGAGTGGTTGAAGGCGCAGCACTGGAAATGCTGTTTGGGGGAAACTTCAACGAGGGTTCGAATCCCTCCCTCTCCGTTTTTTACTAATATACATGGGTTTCAGCTATGCCTACTGCATTAGGATTGGTTGAAGTCATGGTTAAATGGTTGAAGATTGGGTTGAATATGAAAAACTTATTCAACCAATCTATCAACATAAAAACATCTTAACTAATTGCTATTTAAGCAACACAGTAAATAATCACGTTGTAGAGACGAGCCATGGCGCGTCTCTACGTTGTGTTCCCAATCGGGGTTCTGGTCTTATCTGAACCGTATTGACCTAAAACCCCATCATTAGATGATGGGGCGCTAACGACTTAATCGTTAGGTGCAACCTAGAGTTTCCACAGCGTTACCAACAGTGACACAACTGCCGCAGCAACACCCGCTATGGGCTGCCAGAAACTGCATTTTTGACGCAAGCGCAAAAGCAGCCGGTGTAGGTGTAATGGTCGTTTTGTTTCTTTGCTGTTTTTGAGGTGGTTCGTAGTTAAGATCGAGATAACGAATAGTTTGTTTTCAGCCTGGTTTATCCGGGCTGTTTTTGCACCCGGACAGATTTCTTTTGTCACAATTTTGGTATAAGTAATACTTCTTGTACTGCAGGGTTTTCCAATACCTGGTACTGGTGTCACGGTAAGTGTAATTGTCCCGGTGATGACTTTTTCTTCTGTGTTACCAACACTTTGACTACCTTAGGCGATCGCATCGCTAGAATTACAATAGGTCACTATTTTCCCGATTATAAAGATAAACAAAACATGACTCAGATATCAAATAACCGCACTCCGCGTCGAGGAAGAGTGTTTCCAGAACGTCAATTATCTCCTGAAGAAAAAGCAAGACGTCAAGCGGAAGATGAAGCCTTTGCTCAAAGATGTCGGTTGATTTTTGATAGGGTTCAACCAGAACTCATCAAAGACCATTATGATTGGTTTATAGTCATAGAGCCTGACAGTGGTGACTATTTTATCGATCCGGATGAAACCGTTGCAAGAACAAAAGCTGGTGAAAAATACCCTGATAAGCTGCGCCTGATCATGCGCCTTAACGAGACGGGAACCTGCGGCAGAATATGATTTCAGGAGAATTGAGTAGTAGAGGAGAGTTAATTTTTGAAATTGGCTTGGTTGCTGCCGATGGTGATATTATTCTAGCCAATGCAGTTTTAGACACAGGTTTTACAGGTTGGCTAGCAATTGATAACCAAGATGCTTTAAGTCTTGGATGGAACCTGAATATTCATGAAAGAAGGGACATGCAAACAGCGTGGGGCGAAGCACGCTTTAATCTTTATCAAGGGGCTGTACTTCTTGACGAACAGCAGTTCGCTATTGAAGTCTTGGGAGGAGATGAACTTCCGGATATTCTCTTAGGTGTGAATTGGCTGCAACTCAAGCGACTTGTAGCAGATTTGCCAGCAGGAGTTTTGACACTAGGGTAAGTGCGATAGCTTGCGATTTTAAGGTAAAAGAAAGAAATTGATTCCTAATTAAATTCCCTACTTTCAAGTATAGGGATGAACTGGTCATTGGTTGCTGTTAATGGGTGAATCAGGAGCGATCGCAAACAAATTCTGCTGTCAAATCAGGAGAATAAATGCAGTCTTTTTCAGCAGACATGTTGACACTGAAGAAGGAGTATTTTATTGAGAGTCTTGGGAAGGTGACCAAGGCAAAAATCTTGTTAACAACCTCTGCCATCCCTAACAACCAGTTCTAGCTTATTCTTCAAGTCTTGTGATACAGGTAGATTACGAATTTCAGCTAAAAGGCTGCTATGTGACTCATTTATTCGTCGTTTGCAGTAAACTCCTACAAGAAAATTCTCAATGCCGATTTTAGCAACAGCATCAGCAACTAAGCCTGCAACTCCAAGAACTGCGATACCGCCGAGCATTCCAACAGGTCCACCAAGGGCAGCAAGCGCTGTTGTGAGAGCCGCACCACCAGCAAAACCTGTAGTAGCTATTGTAATTGCTAACAACACACCTGGTAATCCCAAAGCAGCAACTTTTCTAATAATTTCATCCATATGTCTAGTTACTTCTAAATTTGGTAAATTTGCTCTAGGTTTTGAAGTAATTGAAGATGTAAACACATTTCAGTTTGATAGTAAGGGCAACCAGAAAGCTAGTCATTTTCAGAACAGTCATTAGCTACGTTAACAGCTTCTTGAAAATTTTCCCAACTCATTCTAATTGCCTATTCTTTTTCTATTTAAAATAATGTGGTTTAAAATTCCCACTCATGGTCTGGGTCATTAAGCGCTGCTCTTACTAATGTCAAATCAGCAAGGTCTTTAAATGGGCTGTTTTTTGCAATTTCTATTATTGAATTTAACGATAAAGCCAACTGGTTTTCATCACATTTGATTATGGCTCGATCGACTTTTTCAAATAAGAAATAAAAGTTTTTAGCACGTTCATCAAACGACTGTTCAAGATACTTTACTAGAGCATCTCGTTGGGCATTAATCTGAGCAATTGTTGTTTTTTCCCAGGCTTCTATACCACTGCGTTTCGTCTGCTCTTCTTCCGCAACTATTCTATATTCAGAGTAAGCTTGAACAATATCACGTAAGCATTCAGCCGCTGAAACTCCACTCACGACTTCCACAGGAACTTTGTTAGGTATCATGTTTATTTACCAGGTAAAATGCGATATTTTTCTATAATGGTTACGGTGCCAGTATTAAGTTTCCCTTCGCTATTCAAAACAGGGGTTTTCAAAATTTCTACAAGTCCCTTCATTACCATTGCTACCTGTTGAAACTTTTCAGCATCACTCTTTGAATCAAAAGGTTGAGATTCAAGTTCGTTAAGACCAGCAACAGCACGAGTGTTAAGAGATTCAAATATGCCTTTCAACTCTGTAATCCGCTGTTTGATTTTTTGTGAATAGTCTTTGGCAGCATTCATTTCAGTAATAGCTTTGTTGACTTTGGCTTCGTATTCTCGTGCCTTTGTCATGGCTTTTTCACCTTCACGAGCTGCAAAAAAGCCTCCAATTGCCAACGCTGGTAAAAAAGTGATACCACCTAGCACAACAGTACCAAGAGCCATACCGCCACCACCAGCTGCGATCGCTCCACCACCAAACTTAATTATTATTCGCGGTCGCAACCTTTACCCACAAGATATAGAGTTAATTGTAGAACGCTCTCATCCATCATTACGTTTAGGTAGTGGTGCAGTTTTCTCGGTTGCGGTAAGCAACGAAGAACAACCGGTCGTAGTGCAAGAGTTAGAGTTTCGTGCCAAACCAAATCTTGAGGAAGTTATTGCAGCGATTCGTCAAGCGGTTGCCGAAGAATATGAGGTGCAAATCTATGCTGTGGTGCTCATAAAACCTGGCAGTATTGCTAAAACTTCCAGCGGCAAAATTCAACGTCGTGCCACAAAAGCCGATTTTTTAGCAGGTAAACTAGAAGTTGTTGCCAATAGCATTCAAAAAGTTACTAACATTAATGGAAAGCAAAATAGGTTGCAGCGTGAAGCTCTTTTATCACTCACTCCACAGGAGTGCCAGCCACTGTTGGAGTCTTATCTTCAAGACAATATTGCACGGGTACTTTCTATTCCATCGCATGAAATCAAACCTCAACAGCCAATAAGCTCTTTAGGACTCGATTCTATTAAAGTTTTTGAGTTAAAAAACCGAATTGAGATTGACTTGGAAGTTATTGTATCTGTAGCTGACTTTTTTGAAAATTTGAATTTGCGATCGCTCTCCACTAAGATACTTGCTGAACTGTCATCAACAACTTCTCAATCGTCAGTCTCCTTGATTCCAGTTGAAAAAACTACGCAAATTCACCCTCTATCTTTTGCCCAACAGCGATTGTGGTTTATCAATCAGCTAGCTCCTGACAATCCTACATATAACATTCCTATTATTATTAATTTGACAGGGCATATTAACGTAGTTGTACTAGAACAAAGCTTAAATGAAATTATTAGACGCCATGACATCTTACGAACAAACTTTGTTGTCAGTGAAAGTAAACCCGTTCAGGTTATTAAACCAGCAGCAGCTTTAACTTTGTCAGTTGAGGATTTACGAGAATTATCAGAGAGTGAACGCACAAAAGAAGTGCAACGTTTATCTACTCTCGTAGCTCAACAATCCTTCGACCTGTCGAACGAACCACTTTGGCGTGCAAAACTTCTACGCTTAGCTGAACAAGAGTACAGACTGCTGTTTACGCTGCATCATATTATTGCAGACGGTTGGTCTATGGGAGTTTTTATGAAAGAACTCGCAGCACTGTATGAAGCATACTCAAAAGCAAAACCCTCTCCACTTGCTGAATTACCCATTCAATATATAGATTTTGCATACTGGCAGCATCAGTGGTTAAAAAGCGAGCATATTCAAACCCTAATAGACTATTGGAAGGAGAAGTTAGGCGGCGATTTGCCTGTATTGAATTTACTAACTGACCGTCCGCGATTGTCAGTTCAAACTTTCAAAGGCGCTCAAGCGAAATTAGTTCTTCCCCAAACTCTGAGAAAAGAACTGAAGAATTTGAGCCGTCAGCAGGGAGTAACTCTGTTTATGACCTTGCTTACAGCCTTCAAAATCTTGCTTTATCGCTACACAGGGCAGACTGATATTTTAGTCGGTTCGCCAATTGCCAGTCGCAACCGAGCAGAAATTGAGCCATTAATAGGATTTTTTGTCAATGTTTTGGTACTGCGTACAGACTTATCTGGTGATCTGAGTTTTCAAGAGTTGCTAGAACGGGTGAAGTCAACAGCTTTAGAAGCTTATGTTCACCAAGACTTACCTTTTGAAAAGTTAGTAGAGGAAATACAACCACAAAGAGACCTGAGTTACAACCCACTCTTTCAGGTGATGTTCGTTCTTCAGAATGTTCCAATACCGAATTTAGATTTACCTGATATATCAGTCAGTCATGAGGAGGGTTATAACGGTACATCTAAGTTTGATTTGACATTATTTATGGAGGATTCCGAGCAAGGGTTGGTTGCGACTTGTGAGTACAACACGGATTTATTTAATGCAGATACCATTACCCGGATGCTGTGGCATTTCCAGACTTTACTGGAAGGCATAGTTAGCGATCCCGAACAATGTATTTCACAATTGCAATTATTAACGCCACCTGAACTACAGCAGTTATTAGTGGAGTGGAATGATACCAAGACAGAGTATCCTGAAGATAAATGCATTCATCAATTGTTTGAGGCACAAGTAGAAAAAACACCAGATGCAATCGCACTCATCTTTGAAAAGCAGCAATTGACCTACCGCGAGTTGAACAACCGGGCGAATCAGCTGGCATATCGCCTGCAAAAGTTGGGTGTAAAACCAGAGGTACTTGTTGGTATTTGCATGAAGCGCTCTCTGGAAATGGTAGTTGCAGTGTTAGGTATTTTAAAAGCTGGCGGAGCCTACTTGCCTTTAGATCCTGCACATCCCAAAGAGCGTTTAGGCTTCATTTTAGAAGACACCCAAATTCCAATACTGCTAACTCAGCAGAGGTTGATAGAGAAATTGCCAACGAATGCCACCAAGGTAGTTTGTCTAGACTCGGATTGGAAAGAAATTGCTCAAGAGCCTTCACAAAGCCCCGTCTGCGAGACAAATTCTGCCAACCTAGCTTATGTTATCTACACCTCTGGTTCCACTGGTAAGCCTAAAGGAACATTAATTCCTCATAAGGGATTACTCAACTACTTAAACTGGTGTACTCAAGCATATGCAGTTGAGCAAGGAAAAGGAACCACTGTTCACTCTTCTCTTGCTTTTGACTTAACTATCACAAGTTTGTTCTCACCATTATTAGTTGGGCGTCAGGTAGAACTTATTCCCGAAGACCAAAGCATTGAATCTTTGGGGAATGCACTTCGCCAAGAGTCAAACTTGAGCCTTGTTAAAATCACACCAGCTGAACTATTACTACTCTCTCAGCAATTATCGCCACAAGAAGTAGCAGGCAGAACCAGAGCGTTCATCATTGGAGGAGAAAACCTCTTGACAGAAAGCATCAACTTCTGGAAATCCTTTGCGCCTGATACAATGCTGGTAAATGAATATGGTCCAACAGAGACTGTTGTGGGATGTTGTATTTATCGAGTACCTCAGGGTGAGATTAAGTCAAGCTCAGTTCCTATTGGACAGCCGATAGCTAATACTCTATTATATGTGTTAGACCAATACCACCAGTTAGTACCGATTGGAGTTCCGGGTGAAATATACATTGGTGGTGTCCCTTTAGCCCGTGGTTATCTGAATCGACCAGAACTTACGGCTCTTAAATTCATTCCAAATCCCTTTAGTAGCGAGCCGGGAGCGCGATTGTACAAGACTGGGGACTTAGCCCGTTATCGAGCCGACGGAAATCTAGAGTTTTTGGGGCGGATTGACTATCAGGTAAAGGTGCGTGGTTACCGTATTGAATTTGGAGAAATTGAGGGTTTACTGGAACAACATCCAGAAGTTCAAGAAGCAGTGGTGCTGATGCGGGAGGATTTACCGGGAAATCAGCGTTTAGTGGCTTATTGTGTTACCAACACGGAGACAGCGCTTACCACTAGTGACCTGCGGAATTTTCTTAAAGAACAGCTACCAGAATATATGGTGCCGTCGGTGTTTGTACAGCTTAAGGCACTGCCGTTGACAACGAATGGCAAAGTAGATCGTCGTGCTTTACCTGTGCCAGATGGCGATCGCCCAGAGTTAGAAGAGGTATACATAGCTCCTCGTTCTGAAATGGAGCGAGCGATCGCGAATATTTGGCAAGAGGTGCTGCACTTAGAGAAAGTGGGTGTAAATGACAATTTCTTTGACCTTGGTGGTCATTCATTGTTGATAGTTCAAGTTCATAGTAAACTGCAGCAAAATTTGCACCAAAATTTAACAATTGTAGAAATATTTCAAAATCCAACTATCAAATCTTTAGCACAATATTTAAATCAAAAACCGGAAGAGCAGCCTTTGTTTCAACAGACGCACGCTCGGGTTCAGAAGCAACTAGAAGCCTTAGAAAAACGAAAACAATTACTGCTAAAGCAGAATCGAAAAACTTTTTAAAGGTAAAACTATCAATTCTAAGTTATGACTACAATGATTAAGATAGCACCATTTGGAACTAGCGATGCCAAGATAGTTTTTAATGATAATCGCCAAAATATTCTTAGCCTTCCAGAGCAAGAAGTTTTAGACCTGTTCAATTCATTTGGTCTTCTTCTTTTTCGAGGATTTGGGGTCAATTACGAACAGATGGTAGAATTTTCTGGAAAGTTTAGTTCTAAATATGTCCGAGATCCGGAAAGACAAATTGTAGGTTCTCCAGACAAATTTATCCAGTTAGTAGATAACGGCACTGATTATATTCCTCCTCATTGTGAAAATGCCGTAAGTCCCTTTCGACCTGATGTTGTTTGGTTTTGCTGTGCTGTGCCTGCTGTTGAGGATGGTGAAACTTTATTCTGGGATGGTGTACAGGTTTGGAAGGAGTTGAGTGAACAGACGAAACAGCTATTTCTTTCCAAAAAGCTGAAGTTTATGTTTGATTTTGATGTTGATAGCTGGAAGTTATTTTTTGGTTCAGATTCCACTCTTGATGATGCGAAGCGAGCAATGGAAGAGTTTGAGGAAATAAATTACTTTGTCAGAGACGATCGATCTATCCATATGGAATATAATTGCTCAGCTGTGGTAAACACAAGAACCTCTAGCACAAAGGCATTTGCTAATAGCATTATACCGTGGTATCACAAGCAAGGGAGGTGGGAAAAGATAAAGTCTTATTTGCTGGAGATGTATACTAATTCGACCTTGGGAAAGTTTTTTGGCTCTCTACCACAATTTTTAGTAACTTATTTACAAGCAAGACCCCAGAGAGTAACCTTTGAAGATGGTTCATTGATTCCTGATGTGGTTATCGATGAAATTAACACAATCATGGATAGATTGACTGGGGTGATCCCGTGGCAGAGTGGCGACATGGTAATGATTGATAATTCAAGATTTTTGCATGGTCGTAGAGCATTTCAAGATACTCGACGGCAAATTTATAGTCATTTAAGTTACCTTAAGCCTAAAAAAATGAAGTTCAGAAAGTGAATTAAGAAAACTCATTATGAAAATTACAATTGTAACATGGGGTTCAGCTGGTGACATAGTACCTTATATTGCCTTGTCTTTGGGACTACAACGGGCTGGTCATACAGTTCAACTAGCTACAAATAATCTACATCAAGAAATAGTCAGCAGTTATGGTATTAATTATGTTTCCATCAATCCCAGCAATGAGGAAGCCGAATACCCACCTCCCATGCACCACACCTTCCGTAGCATACTTTATCAAAGCAAGCTGCTGCGAGTTTATGAGGAAAGTGTACTACCTGAGTGTTGGCGTGTTTGTCAAGATGCAGAAGCAATTATCTTTGGCGAAGGAGCACATCCAATCTATGAGATTGTCGAAAAACTGGGTGTACCTAGTTACGCCGCCTTTGCTCAGCCCCATCATCAAACGAATGCTTTTCCTGTTCCATATATGCCATGTAGGTTTCATATGGGAGGTACTTATAATTGGCTAAGCTATTCCTTGTTTGACCAGCTTTGCTGGCAACTTTTTCAGCAGCCGCTCAATCGATGGCGACAGAAAAGTTTGAACTTGTCTCCTCTCCCACCTTGGTCAGGTATAATGCGTCGGATGCACCAGCAGCAAACACCTTGTCTCTACAGCTATAGTCCCTCTGTTCTGCCTAAACCATCTGATTGGTCAGATTGGCTCTACGTTACTGGCTATTGGTTTTTAGATCGACCAACAGATTGGCAACCACCTGCTAGTCTAGTGAATTTTTTAGCAGATGGAGCACCACCAATATACATCAGCAATAACATGAATCGCAGGTTTTTGAATAAGGAAATAGTGCTAAAAGTATTAGCGCTGACGGGACATAGAATTATTGTGCAGAGTTTGGATAATGATACTGAACTACCAGAAGAGATTTTCAATATCACAGAATGGATTCCTCATGAATGGTTGTTCCCTCAAGTCGCAGTAATTGTGCATCATGGTGGTTGTGGAACAACAATGAGCAGCCTGCATGCTGGCGTCCCTACGATTATTATTCCTAGCATTAGCGACCAATTTTTCTGGGGTAGTAGGGTAGCAAAGTTAGGTCTTGGACCGACACCAATTCTACAAAAGCAGTTGTCAGCCAAAAGGCTTGCATCTGCAATTTTAGCTGCCATTACTGACAAAGAAATGCAGGAGCGTGCAGCGGTCATGGGGAAACGAATTCAGGCAGAAAACGGTGTAACGCGTGCCGTTGAAGCTTTTCATCATCATTTGCCCTCACATCTAAAGTAGCTAACAACCTTCCTGTCCTGCACAGATTGCTTGTTGCTGTTGACCTCCATTCGATCTGGTTGGTATTCCTTGAATGGACTTTGAAGCGCCACAGCAGAATTGAATTTATTTTTCGTTGCTGCAACTGCGACTATATTAAATTTTCCCAATCGATATTGGAGTGACTTTTCTGAAAGTCGATGTTAACCAGCACGCAAAAATTGGCAAAGATGCTTTTGTGAATTTGTGACTTTTTGAGAAGGAGTAAAAAATGCTAGTATTAGGGTTTGGTGGAGGAACAGAACTAATTCATGAAAATTATATGCCTTCAGAAATTCATGATTCGTCAGCCGTTTTGATTGAAGATGGACAAGTGGTTTTTGCAATCGAGGAAGAAAGGCTCAATCGAATAAAACATACAAACAAGTTTCCTACTCAATCATTACAGTTATGCTTGAAGAGCCACGGCGTAAAACTACAGGACATAGACTTGATTGCCTTTTATGCCTCAAAGAATTTATTAGAGCAGTTTTTGAAGCAAGTTTTTTTCGAGAATCCTCAGATAAAAACAATTGACGCCGTTACTTTTTTTCTGGATCTTTTACGTAAAGGATTAAACTCTGAAATAGATCCAGATAGGCTCTGTTTTGTTCATCATCATCATGCACATGCCATGAGCGCACTGGCACTTTCTGGTTATGAAAAAAGTCTTGTTACCACATTCGACGGGCAAGGTGATGGTGTTTCTGGTATGGTTTTTGAAGGAGAGGGGACAATACTTAAACAAATAGCCGATATTTCAATCTCGAATTCTCTTGGTCATTTTTATAACAACATAATAGCTTTTTTGGGTTATGGCAACTTTGATGAGTACAAAGTCATGGGATTAGCTCCTTATGGTAATCCTGAAAGATATAGAGGTTTATTCCAAACACTATATACATTACTTCCCAAGGGAAATTATGTGATTCATTCCGACAAGATAATCTCGCTGTTTGATTTGGGGGTGCCACGTCGGAAAGGGGAACCCTTCACACAAACGCATAAGGATATTGCTGCTTCTCTCCAGGAAGCCTTGGAGGATATAGCGTTTCATGTTATTCGATTTTATCAACAGGAAACCAAACTGAAAAATCTATGTATGGCTGGAGGAGTAGCGCATAATTGTACTCTTAACGGAAAAATATTGCACTCCGGAATGTTTGAAAATGTATTTGTACAGCCTGCGGCTCATGATGGAGGATGTCCCTTAGGAGCAGCCTTATATGCATACTATAAAGCAAAGCCAATGGCTAAGAAGTTTTTCAAACTGGAGCATGTTTACTGGGGAACAGATATCGGGAGCGACTCCTCAGTGTTGAGCCAATTGAGGGAATGGCAAGATTTTATTGCTTTCGAGCAATTGATGGATGTAGGTGGACAGACAGCAGAGTTGCTGGCAAGTGGTTATGTTGTGGGATGGGTTCAAGGGCGCTCAGAGTTTGGACCTAGGGCTTTAGGGAACAGAAGTATTCTTGCAGATCCTCGTCCGGAAGAAAATAAAGAGCGTATCAACAAAATGATTAAAAAGCGGGAAGGGTACAGACCTTTCGCCCCATCTATTTTAGAAGAGGAAGTTGATGATTTTTTTGAAGTTCCATCTAATCAAAAACAACTCCCATTCATGATATTTGTAGTCAATGTTAGAAAAGAAAAACGCGACCTTTTAGGGGCGGTAACCCATGTTGATGGAACAGCAAGAATACAAACTGTATCACGTAAAGCAAACGAAAGATATTGGGATTTAATTCACTCTTTTAAAAAGTTGACAGGCGTTCCAGTTGTGCTAAACACGTCATTCAACAATAACGTTGAACCAATTGTAGATTCTGTTGAAGATGCAGTGGTTTGTTTTTTAACTACGGGATTGGACTATCTCATTATCGGAGAGTATTTAATTAAAAAGAAGGAGGTATCTTGGCGGAATTATCTGTCTGTTAGACTTTCACTCCCTCCACATATTTCGTTGCATCAGGTTAAGAAGTCTAGTTCAGACGGCAAGTTTAGCAATTTCTTTTATATCGGGAATAATTACGATACGAAGTTTCAAGTAGGGGTGTCAGCCGAAGTCTTTCGTATTTTGACGTTGGCAAACAGCGAGAGAACTCTGGGGAACCTCCTCCAGGAAAATGGCGAGACTGAAGAAGGAAAAGCGCAAGGAATCGTTGAGGAGCTTATGGAATTATGGTCGCAGCGTTTGATTCTGCTACGACCGTAAGTAAATTCCATATTTGCTCGGATTGGTAATCGAACAACATACTTTTGACCTAGCATCCATGCACAATTGATCAAGCAAGAGAAAAAACAAATGATGGGTAGCTCAGAAACAAATGAATCAATGGAAGCCATTGCCATCATTGGTATAGCAGGGCGTTTTCCCGGTGCTAAAAGTATTGAGGAGTTTTGGCAGAATTTACAATCTGGTATAGAGTCAATCTCTGTCTTTACAGATGAAGAGGTAGTATCTGATGGAATAGACCCTGCTATACTAAACGATTCCAATTATGTAAAAGCCAGTGCTATATTAGAAGACATCGATTTGTTTGACGCTTCATTTTTTAGTTTTAATCCAAAAGAAGCAGAAATTACTGACCCGCAACATCGGATTTTTTTGGAATGTGCTTGGGAAGCATTGGAAAACGCTGGCTATGATTCCACTAGGTGTACAAGTCGGATTGGAGTTTACGCTGGTGCTAGCCTCAATAACTATTATTCCTTGGATTTAAATCGCGATCGCATAGGGTCAGCACAATGCTATCAAACCCTAATTGGTAATGATAAAGACTTTCTGACGACCCGTGTTTCTTATAAATTAAATCTGACTGGACCAAGTATTACAGTACAAACAGCTTGCTCTACCTCATTAGTTGCTACAACACTCGCATGCCAAAGTTTGTTGAATTATCAATGTGATATGGCTTTAGCTGGTGGGGTTTCTATCCACGTACCACAAAAAACGGGTTATTTGCACGAACCAGGAGGAACATTATCTCCTGATGGTCGCTGTCATGCTTTTGATGCCAAAGCGCAGGGTACAACTATTGGTAATGGTGTAGGAATTGTCGTTCTCAAGCGATTAGGAGATGCGATCGCGGATGGTGATTGCATTCATGCTGTCATTAAAAGCTCAGCTATCAATAACGATGGTTCTGGTAAAGTTGGTTATACAGCGCCTAGCGTAAATGGTCAAGCCCAGGTCATTGCCGAAGCGATGATGCTTGCGGGAGTTGAGCCTGAGACAATAAACTATATTGAAGCTCATGGCACTGGCACAGCATTAGGCGATCCTATTGAAATTGCAGCGCTCTCTCAAGTCTTTCGTAACAGTACCCAGAAAAAAGGTTTTTGTGCGATCGGTTCAGTCAAAACAAACATCGGTCATTTAGATGCAGCGGCTGGTATTGCAGGACTGATTAAAACTGTTTTAGCCCTGAAACACAAACAAATCCCACCTAGTTTGAATTTTGAGCAGCCCAATCCCAAGATTGATTTTGCAAATAGTCCCTTTTATGTTAGTACAAAGCTGACAGAATGGAGAGCAGGAAATACCCCTCGCCGTGCTGGTGTCAGTTCTTTGGGTATAGGTGGGACTAATGCTCATGTCATTCTAGAAGAAGCACCAGTACTGGAACCTTCTAGCCCTTCTCGCTCGATTCAGTTGTTGGTACTTTCTGCTAAAACTGACTCGGCTCTGGAAACTGCAACGGAAAATTTAGTTCAACACCTCAAACAACATCCCAATACGAACTTAGCCGATGTGGCATATACGCTGCAAGTAGGGCGTGCCGAATTCGATCGTCGTCGGGTGCTGGTGTGCAAAGACATTGAGGATGCAACTAGTGCTTTGCAGTTACGAGATCCTCAAAGAATTTTCACTCGTTTAGTTGAAGGTGGCAATCGCCCCATCGTATTCATGTTCCCCGGACGGGTTGTTGATTTCATGAGCGATTCCTGCTATCATTTGCCCTAAACTAGACATTTTTTCTGATTGAATCAATTGACCTTGAGTGCGTTTGAGTTCTTCTAAAGCTTTTTCTAAGTCGGCATTCTTTTGCTGTAATTCAGTTGTCCGTTGAGCAACACGAATTTCTAATTCTTTAAAAGAAGATTCTAACCGTACTGCCATTTGGTTAAAGGAGTGACCTAGAGCCTCTAATTCTTCTATTCCTTTAAAATCAACAGTTTGGGCTATTTCTCCAGAAGCGATCGCTTGACTGGCTAACCTCAATTTCTTAATAGGTTCTACAATCCAGCGAGATGTAAAAATCCCCAATATTATTGCCACTCCTAAAGCACCCAACCATAGCAATATAGTAGTCTGATTATTTGCATAAATTTGCTCCATAAAATCAGCTTCTGGGATAACTACAACAACCAGCCAATCCAGCCCAAACTTATCCCGCCAGGGAGCAACCTGAATAAACTGGCGCTTTCCTTGAAACATAAAGTCAAGACTTTGTCGGCTTTGAATCTTCCTAAAATCACCATAATATTTTGTTAGATAGGTAGCTGTAGATTGAATCAGAAGGTCTTTGCTATTAATCACATTTAGACGTTGTGCTTTACCATTAGATAAAGTATAAGGTTCTTCAGTACCAGAACTAGCAATAACTAACCCATCACGTTCTATCACAAATGCTTTACCTGAAGAACTAATTTTTAACTTGCGGAGAAAATCACTTATTTGTTGTAACCGCAAGTTAGTCACCAGTACCCCTCTAAGTTTATTAGTCTTGGTATAAAGCGGATAACTTGCAGAAATTGAAATAATGTTGGGAAAGTTATCCCATTGATAAACCTTACTCCATATAGCTTTTCCAGCTTTAACTGCATCAATATAAGCTGCTTCTTCTTGAGGATGGTAGTTATTGTAGGATACCATCAACTTAGTACGATTTCCCTGACTATCTGTAGCGTAAGTATTGGCTTTATTGTTAGTGTTGGCAGAGAGTTCGTCGATAGTCACTTTTTTTGGATCTAAGAAGATACCAGCACCTGCATATTCTCCAGTAGCTAGCACATAGTAAATATAACCAACATCAAACACAGACATTTGTTTCCAAAAGTAATGCCCTGCACTCTGAAAATCTCGCAAATCTAGTTTTCCTAGTTCAACAGCATTAGCATTAAGCTGATTAATTTGATGGGGCATCGCTAAAAATTGATCTAGATGCTGATTAACTCGTGAACTGATTTCCTGTTCTAGTTGATTGGCAAGATCGTTGACAGCCCTTTCTCCATTTTTAAATGAAAAATATCCTATCAACCCTACAGCAGTAAAAATTTGAATTAGAAAAGGAATGATTAAAAATAGACGGAGCGGTATTTTACTAGATGCTATTTTATAAATAAGATTTGTAGGTATAAAATCCATATCCCTTCACAAAGTTAGGTTCGTCATTTGTCATTGCTCATTATTTAGAGGGAGGAACAAACAAGAGTACCGATTCAAAAAATATCGGCGACAGATAACCCCACCCGCCCTATCGGGCAACCCTCCCCTTACTAAAGCTAGGGTGGTCTACATAAGTCTGAAATAGTTAACAGACGGAGATGTTAGCGTTAGTTTTACCCCTCCCTAGCCCTCCCCTTATAAAGGTTCGGGAATGAAATCTGCTGACTTCCACCCTTGATAGGAGGGAATTGAATCTGCTGACTTCCCCCCTTTATAAGGGGGAGCCACTGCAATGGGCGGGTTTCGGTGACAGTCCCGCAAGTGGCGTGGATTAAAGGGGGTAAATTCAATTTGTGTACACTACAGTAGCTTAGTAAGGGGAGGATTGGGGAGGGTGATTATCCATGTGTTACGTTCTTTTTTTCAAATTGGTATAAAGAACTTCTGTTCCTTTTGCCCCGTTTTCTTCTTTGTAAGTTATTTTTCCCACAAGCTACATATTTCTATCATCAGGCTTTAAGGGTACCAGCGATCGCATAACTTGATGGCAAACCAAACTGACCTATTTATAAAGTTTCCATAATGAATTTAAGTAATAACACGGGAAATTATTTAAAGAAATCTTCACAGCACTAAAGATGAGAGAAAATAGTTTTTGTAATAAAAAAGACTTCGTTTCAGGAATCGTCTCAGGTGTTAATGTAGCTAAAGAAGTAACCCTCTCTCTTAATAAATAAGTCGGCAAAATAAAACATAACTATGTGGAATTCTGTTAAGAGCCTTAAAGCCAGCGTAACTACTAACAACTAACCACTAACAGATCTAACTCTTAGTTGTGTTTATTTACGCCGACTTACTTACACTTCTTATTTTTTGTGTTCAAGGTACTACATGGGTAAACATATATTTCCATTAGCTCGAGCTATTAACTTGTTTTCAAGAAAATCGCTATTTCAAAAAGCCTTCGCTATTTCTTTGTGTGGTGTTCTTGGTACCAACTTAACCGCTGGTTTATTGATGGGGCAGAACCGTCAGGCGAGCGCTGGTGAACCCAAAAAAAACCTTGTTGCACAAACAAAGTACAAACCAGGAAAATTCCGTATTGTTTATGGAGAAGTAAAAAGCCCGTTTTATCGAGAATTACAAAAAGAATTGCGAAAATCGAAAGCATTGGAACCCATCGGAGAAGCACTAAATAGCTTTGAGTTAACTTTGCCAACTGATGTACCAATTATCTTTACTGAATGTGGCGAGCTTAATGCTTATTACAATCCCGGCGACCAGTCTATCAAAATTTGTTATGATTTGCTCACCCATTATGCAGAATTGTTCTCTAAAAATTCTCCTAAAGGCTCGGTAGATAAAGCATTTGAAGAAGCGGCAAGTGTTTTATTTTTCGTAGTTTTACATGAAACAGGGCATGCTCTTGTTGATTTGTTAAAGATACCAGTAACAGGAAGAGAAGAAGATGCTGTGGATTCGTTAGCTGCTATCATTTTGTTGGAAGGAGAAGAAGAAGATTCAGCAGATGAAATAGTTATCAACACAGCGCGTGCATTTGCTTTACAAGGACAAGGACAAGTTGAAGGTGGAAATATTCCATTTGCAGATGAGCATTCTTTGGATTTACAAAGATTTGCCAGTCTGGCTTGCTTAGTTTATGGCAAAAATCCAAATAAATATGCTGATATCGTCCAAAATGGAATTTTGCCAAAAAGCAGGGCGGCGAGATGTCCAAGTGAGTATGCTCAAGCACGCAATAGCTGGATACGTTTGCTAGAGCGCCATAGCTTATCATCTTCGTGAGGTTAAAGAACAAGGTCTTTAACACCTACTGTTGATGTAGGTTGAGTTATTGGGAGTGTCAGGATAAATGCGGTTTGAAAGCCAGATACGGGATTTAGGGTAAGGTCGCCACGATGGGCGCGAGCAATTTCACGAGCTAAACTCAATCCCAGTCCAATTCCTTCGATCTGGCGGGAACGCGCTGGGTCGCCACGATAGAAGCGGTCAAAGAGACGATCGCGATCGCTCTGTGGAATGTCTTTTGATGCGTTGGTGATTGTTACCTGAACAAAGGTCTGGGTTTTCTCAACATGAATTTTTATCCAACCGTTGGGAAGATTATATTTGATGGCATTACTTAACAGGTTTTGTAGAACTTGTACGAGCAAATCGCGATCGCCCTGTACTTTGAGTCCTGCAGGGATGTCGCTTTGTATGGTCAAATCAGAAGCTAGCAATTCCACATCCTCTGCCATCTCAACAAGTAACCGAGACAAATCCACCTCAATCAAATACAAGCTCATTTGTCCAGTATCGGCTAAAGATAGGAGCAACAGTTTCCGCATAATCCCACTAAGGCGGCGCACTTCATCTAACAAATTACTGAGGCTTTGTTGCACTTCACTTCCAGGCTCAACCAGTTGCAGGGTTCGTTCCAGCTCTCCTTGTAAAATAGTCAGTGGGGTTTTTAGCTCATGAGCAGCATCAGCACTGAAGCGGGAGGCTTGAGTAAAACTGCGTTCTAGACGTTCCAGCATTTGGTTAAACACCTGAATCAGTTCGACAAACTCAATATCAGTTGTACCAATGGGAATTCGCCGAGCCAGCCCTTGGACTGTCACCTGCTGAATCACGCCTGTTAGTTGACCGATAGGATGCAACGCCCCGCCGGAAATTAACCATGCTCCAACAGCAATCAGCAGCAATGCAACTGGAATGGAAACTAAGAAAATATTACTAATCGTAGCCATCTCTTGGTTGACAGCTTGCAGACTCACAGCAATAGCAATCTGACTGTGGGGAAATTTAGCAGATCCAATCCGCCAAGCTCCTGTCGCTGTCTTTTCCGTAACAAATTGTGGGGGACGCGGGCGAAAGGGCGGTGGATTTGAGGATGGATTTGGTCGTTTTTTAGGAAGGGGTGGTGGTGAAGGTGTTAATTCAAGACGCCTGAGCAATAGGCTGTTCACTCGATCGACGTCAGTGGATAAAGAGTTTAATTGAAAAATTGTCTTACCATTGGCATTTAGTACCAGCAGAGCAATGGGATTTTTAGTATCAGATCCCATACCAAAGGGTAATGGTCTTCGGGGGTGAGGTGATGGGTTACGCTCTACTGTGGAAGAACCCTCTTTTCGGAATATAAGACTGGTTAGAGTTAACTGATTTACCAGTTCTGCATCTAATCGACTGACTTTGGCATTATGAATCTGAAACCAGGAAACTGCACCAAACCCTACTAATGTGCTACCAGCTAGAGATCCAGACAACAGAGCAATCCTAAGCCGAAACGATCGCAGTTGTTTCATGATAATTCTGGTTTGCGAAACTGATAGCCTTTCATGACAATTAAGTAGGTAAGCGCCGTCCTTTGTCATCTGTCATTGGTCATTAGTGAGAGTCCTTTGTCATCTGTCATTGGCGGTGCAGTAACAGTTATATTTTGTCACTATTTTCCGTTCAATCACAACAACTTACTTGGATTTGATAACTCGATTCTAGCTTGATTGCTTCTGGCTTAAATTACAAATTTGTAATTTAGAAAATAGGCTAGATGTCATTTTAAGGTGGGTTAATCATAAGTGTCGTGGTTTGTCATTTGTCCTCGGTCATTTGTCCTCTATCGTTTGTCAAGTTTTCCAGTAGTTCTGTTTATTTCTGTCCACCTACCGACTCGTTCAGCACCTTCTAGATAAATTACAAAAGCACTAACATTTTACGATTGCGACACAATATTTACAATCCAGATAATGATGATTTTCGGATTATGAATCAATCCGATTTGATTAGTACTTTTTCTAATGTGATTGGAGTTTTGACAATTTTAGTTGTGGCGGTTGCCAGTATTTCTCTTATTGTTGGTGGCATTGGAATCGCTAACATTATGCTGGTCTCTGTTGTGGAACGCACCCGTGAAATTGGTATTCGTAAAGCTTTGGGGGCAAGCAATTCTGCTGTGCTGACACAGTTCATGATTGAAGCCGTTTCGATTTCCACCATTGGCGGTGTTATTGGTGCTGGTAGCGGCGTGCTCATTGCCTTTGTGTGTTCCTTGGCTTTTAGCTTTCCGTTCGTTGTCTCTAGTTGGTCAATTATTGTGGGATTTGCCCTCTCTATGGGTGTCGGATTAGTGGCAGGTGTGATTCCCGCTCGCAACGCAGCGCGGTTAGACCCCATCGCAGCATTACGGAGTGATTAATTGATCGTATGCATGATTTTAATGGAGAATATTACAAAGAACTACTACCTTGGGGAGATACCAATCTTTATTCTAAAAGGTATTGATTTGTCTAGTGATGAATTTGGTTACCCAATTGAATCAAGAAGGAATTACGATAGTTATTGTCACTCACGAACCCGATATTGCTGCACAAACAAAGCGAATTATTCGCATGCAGGATGGCTATGTTATCAATGCCTCAGAACACATGGTTTCTGCTGTATGAAGAGATGGAGTACATAGCTATAGTGATGGCTGTTGTCAAAAGGAATTTGCAAACCTGGGAATAGTATCATGCATAAAGAGTATATGGAGATTTTAGAAACATTAATTGATAAATTGACATTGTCCGCAATTTTGGAAATGTTAGAGCGAATATGTCACAAAAAAGCAGAAAATTTGAGAACTCATTGGCAAGATGAGTCCTCAGCAAAGCTTTGGGAGAAAGCTGCTAAGCAAATAGAGCAGATAAATGTTGATGTTTGATGAGGCTGCTTTGGCTGGGTTTTTAATTAACTCATTACTGTTGAGTTGGTTTGCTAGCTCTGTAGAGTGTCAATTGATTGGCAGAAAGTGCGATCGCTCTTTTGCAGAATTAAGCTAAGAGCGAGATGGCTTCCTCACAAGTTCCTCAAATTTTTATTTTATAAGGAAATTAAAAAAGGGTTTTTTGTTTTAAACCTAGTTGAAAAATAGTTACTGATTTAAAAATGGAGGTTATTATGCATACCACTCCATATCCCAATAATATTCCCTATATACTGCTCAAAGTTTGTGTTCTATTGCTTGCACTCTTTCTGTGTCTTATAGTTCTTGGCACTCCTGTCGCGATAGCTTCGCTCCTGCCCGGAGGGCAGATCGCACAATTAGTGTCCGCTTAATTCACGCACTTAATCATCAAAATCGTGATTAAATATACTAGGTTGTACTTGACTGCCTACCCCATAAGAGTTTTCTTGTACTTATTGCTCAGTTTGAGGCATGAAGATTGGAAGTGATTTCCCCTTCTTTGACACTCTTAAGATAAAAACCGGTTTTTACTGAGTTTTTCAAGTCGAATGTATTCCCGGTGTCTACTTTCCAAATTTTATAGTTGGAGAAAGTCAGGGGAATTTCAGGCTCACAAACTTCGGGATCGTGTTCAGCCGATATAAATTTAGCCGAACCTGTACCCATAACCCGCGCACGACCAATTTTATCCACTACTACTGAGGTTTTCTCATCAATACCTATACCTAACGTATTATCAGATACTCCATCCCTAATCTGTCGTGCCACAAAGGTCATTAAGCGACCCATTCTATCGCGTTGGTCAAAATGGGTGTCAACGACAGTTCCTTTTAAGGTTGACCAACTGAAAAAATCGTAGGTAAAACTGATATCTTTATAGGGGTCATCCAGAGCATCTTGAGAGACAACTGTATCTCCACACGCAGAGTAAATATAGTCACCTAGAATCATTGAGCCTGCGCTAGTACCTCCAATACCACCGCCTCTGGCATGAACGGATTCTACAGCATCCTCAAGCGCTGTCTTTCTGAAATTGCGGACATATTGGCATTGATCGCCACCTGCAAAAAAAATTACCTCAGCATTTTTGACTTTCTTGGCAACATCAGGGTTCTTAGCATCCTGACGGTTAGTAATGACAAGAGTCTCTACCGAGTCTATACCTTCCAGTATAGAAAATAGTTCTTTGTAACCATCGCTATCATCAAACCGAATAACGACAAAATCGACCTTGGTGTCACAGCCAGTACAACCACGCACTTCATCAATTAACCATTGAATAGCATCATCCACATCCGTACCACCACCACCTAAGTCATAAGCGGGTCCAGCGAGAGTGGGATTAACATCGGCGGAGTTACCTATCACATAGTTCTTGACCTTGGCTTGTGCAGGAGATATTAAAAACGCTGTCATTACGAACAACAGTGCTAGCGTGAGCATTAACAACTGTCTTAACCTGTTCATAGGCGATCGTTGAATAATATTTTGTTAAACATTTTTTATTGTCTCAACCTAACCCCTTTGCCCCCTCTTCCCTACGAAGGAATGGGGATTTCAAAGCTTTTTTCTTTATAGGAGAGAGGGCGGGAGTAAACTTTTATTTTGTTTGGATGGCTTATTTACTGACTACTTTTGCTTGCATTTAGGAATAAGCATTGTCGCTGCAGGCATAAGTACTAGTTGACGCCCGTCCTGTTCAATCACTTTGGATGCTAATATCTGTAAGATTTCTTCGCGTTGTTCGCGTGAAAGTAGACTTGAGTCAGCTTGACAGAAAAAATCCATTAATACTTTCCCGGTCCAAGAATTTTCTTCAAAACAAGGTTGAACATTCGTGTATTCTGGATAAGTTTCTAATTTATAGTTTAACCCAAGCCCCTCAACTATCTCCTGCATTTGTTGCATATGTAGCATATCTGAAAAGCCTTCTCCTGTAAGAGCAGCATACTTGAACATTGTGTCAAATATCACCGCGTCAATAGTGTCAAGAGTGACGATTAAAAAGCCATCATCTTTAAGCATCTCTATTCCCTCTTGCACAAGCCGCCTCTCTTGACCGGGCATATAATACATTGAGTGGGTATAGTGAATGATATCGAACTTTTCATCTGTCTGCAACTCGTCAATTTTTTGCGGGTAAACTTTCAATTCAACATCAGCAAACTCTGGAACATTGATTTTTTGCTCATAGCGTTGCCGATGTAGATGATTTGGCTCAACCGCGACGTAACGAAGCGTTAATTCTTTTGGTAGCGCCTGCTTCAAAGTGCGTATTACTTGTACATCAAAATCACCTGGTCCAGCCCCTACACTTAACACAGCTACTTGTGGAGGTTGCGGTTTTAGGTACTGTTGCATAAAATTGAGACTTACCTGACGATCTACCTGCCAGTTCTCAAGGTAAACTTGATAGCTTGCATCATAGCTTTCATACGCTTTGATTTCTAAGTCTGTAGGGGAATTTTCAATCATTTTCCTAATACTCCTATAGATTGGGGTTTAGTGTTATAGTTCCAGTTTACATAGTCAAATATAGACAGACTACTATACCTGGATTTAAGCAACACCTTTTTTATCATGTGTAGGACAGAACAAAGGTGTTATTCGCCTTGGATGTACTACCAGACACCCTCTATCCCTTTCTACAATCCCTTGCAAGCAATTAAAAGAGTTTGGGATTACTTTTCTTCCAATGTTAAACGCACCGTTAACATCAGCATGAATTCTCAAACCATCTTTACTTCTGTACCACGCACGTTGTGTTCGCTTTCCAGAGAAAGTGTGTTTTACCTTAAAGAATTAGCATTACTCAGATCTTGCATCTCTCAATACAAACCCAGATGTTGCGTTTTATTGACTCTTTCTAATCTTACTCCGTTTATTACAACAAAGTTTCCGTCGTCCACAGGCTGTTTCTGTGTACCCAAGTAACTTGCTACTTTGAGTTCTTCTCCTTCTTTATAGTAATATGCTCCCACCGGTGAGTCAAAACCAGTTGAATAAATGACATCAATGTTCTTAACGGGTGGATCTGTTACTGCTTTACTTCCGAATTCTCCATCACTGAAATTGGGATCGTCTTTATAATAATCGTTTAGATATTTCAGCGTAGTATTTTCGGCTCCTCCTAGTGTTAACGTAGCTTCGATTGTTTCTGATGTAAAGTCATCAGGATTAATTGTTGGTGATTCACCGACACCTTCTTTTCTAACAAACGAAAAATTTCCTTCTGTACTGAAATACTTGTACTGCGCTTCTGTTACTGGCAATAACCAAGGAAGACTCGAAAAGGATTGTAACACATACTCGCCCAGCCGAACATAATGCTGTTGATTGGGGCGAAGCAATGGATATCTCTGCATTTGTTTGGATTAAAAATGATTTCAAACAAAGGTCCAGCAGGATCGAGTCCGATGATGCTGGACAGTAGCCTCCCATTCGTAAGTTCCTTGTATGCTTTACCTGCGGCTCCTTTTAAAGTTAGTGTTTTATAGGGGATTGTCTTAACTGTTTCTTGAATTTTTTTGATTAATTTATTTTTTGGAAATTTCTAACTCCGAACTGGGAGGGAGATGAAAAACTCAGTGCCTTGTCCCAATTCCGACTGGACTTCCAGCCGACCATTATGTTTATCGACCACAATTTGACGGGCGATCGCTAAACCTAACCCTGTTCCCCTGCCAACTCCTTTAGTGGTAAACAAGCGATCGAAAATCTTAGATTTGACTTCCTTATTCATACCTTTACCGTTGTCACCAATGCGAATTTCAATCGTATTTTGTTCGGATAAGAATGCAGTTTGAATCGTAATTTGTTGGAAATGTTTTTTAAACTCTTCAAAGGTTGTTTGCTGTGCCATTTCATCGAACATATCAATTGCATTTGCTAGAATGTTCATAAACACCTGATTAAGCTGGCTGGGGAAGCAATTAATTTCAGGGATATCACCGTAGTTTCGCACAACTTCAATAGCTGGTCGATTTTCATTCGCTTTGAGTCGATACTTGAGAATCAACAGCGTACTATCCAATCCCGCTTGGGCTCGGTTCTGGGCTGCTTTCAGCGAATTTCACCGCTTCATCTATAACTTGCTGTACTTTCCGGTCAATTTCTTTGAGTTCTTCGGTAGAAACCAAGTTTTGCTCAACGAGATAGGCAGCAAATTTCTTAATGGGGTCCCGAGCAAACCAAAATTCTTTCTCGGTTTTGCTTCGCAGTTCATCTGGGTCTGCTAGGGAGTGACCCCGGAAACGGTAGGTCATTGCTTCAATGAGGGTCGGACCTTGTCCTGCGCGAGCACGGGCTACTGCTTTTTGTGCCACGTCTCGCACAGCTAAGACATCCATTCCGTCTACTTCCACACCCACCATGTTAAACACGCTGGCTTTCTTATAAATCTCAGGTTGGGAAGTTGCCCGTTCGTGAGCCATACCAATCGCCCACTTATTATTTTCTACAACAAAAATCACTGGTAGATTCCAGAGGGCTGCCATATTCAGAGTTTCAAAAAACTGACCGTTATTGGCAGCACCATCTCCAAAAAAGCAAGCAGTCACTTGATCCGCACTTTTGTCGCCCAACACCTCACGACGGTATTTGGTTTGAAAAGCTGCCCCTGCTGCTACAGGAATACCCTCAGCCACAAAAGCGTAACCGCCCAAAAGACGGTGTTCTGAGGAGAACATATGCATTGAACCACCGCGTCCTTTGCTACATCCTGTGGCTTTGCCAAATAACTCCGCCATTACCTCTTTTGCTGGGACGCCCGCACTCAAGGCATGAACGTGGTCTCGGTAGGTACTGCAAACAAAGTCTTCTCCTGGACGCATTGATTTAACAACGCCAGTGGAGACAGCTTCTTGACCGTTGTACAGGTGTACAAAACCAAACATTTTGCCCCTGTAGTACATTTCGGCACACTTGTCTTCAAACAAGCGCCCCAACACCATATCCTCGTACAGCACCAAACTTTCTTCTTTGGTGATTTGTACGGTTGCTGTATCAAATTTGGGTAACGTGCGTTCCTGAGTCATTATTTTTTGGTATTCCCGTCGTAAATCTTAAAGTTCCTACTGGAGAAAAGTTGTACTTATGCAGCGTAAGCTTTTAAAAAGATAACATTTCAATCACTACCTAATTAGCATCGGAGTGCGATCGCTCACTGCTGACCGGTCAGTTGTTCGCTGTCTAATTAGCTTTTGGCTATAAACTAGCTGTCACAATAGCAAGTTTTCTGCCTATTTACTAACAATTTAATGGAGCAGATGCAAAAGTATTTATCCCTCTTGCGAGCATTGCTATGAAAGAATAACTATGATATACTTCGGTTCTCTTAGGGAAAAAACTCAAAAACAGTGCTTCTCTTACTGTCTATCAGAGGAAATTTCTCTGAACCATCTGCAGGAATGGTCGAGTTATACCCTTGAGAAAGAGAATAAATATATACTTCTAGATATTCCTGCAAATACAGCATTATTATGTATGCTGCGAAAAAAGTTCATATTTGTTCTCTTTAGTTTGTTATCCGGGTTGCAAGTTCGTTTATCTAAAAATTCTAAAGAAAATCTTAAACAGAGAAACGCTGTCTCGACTAAAACAAAACATTATTATTGGGGGCTCAGGTAAAGTTGTTAGATAAAATCGTAGTGCTGAATCTATCGATGAGCACGAAGGTAAATTTTTACATATCAGTCATGCTGTAGGAAAATTATGTTGATCGCCCTGCAGGGGAAGTAGGCTGTGCGAATTCCGCTAGATTACTACCGAATTTTAGGCATACCGATGGCGGCAAGTGAGGAACAGTTGCGGCAAGCATACGGCGATCGCATTATGCAATTGCCGCGACGAGAGTACTCCCATGCAGCCATTACATCAAGAAAAAAGCTCATAGAAAAAGCTTACGTCGTTTTATCAGATCCTAGAGAACGCAAAGCTTACGATAAGCTATACCTGGCTCACGCATATGGTTCTGACAGGCATCAAAATGCGGCAGTCGCAGTTGGAATTTCGGAGCAAGACAACGGTGATATTGACTCACTCAATCTCAGCATTGAAATTTCACCAGACGAAGTAATTGGAGCGTTACTGATTTTGCAAGAATTGGGAGAATACGAACTTGTCCTAAGACTTGGTCGTCCCTACCTGATCAACAGAAACGGCACGGGCAACCGCTATGGCGTTACAGAAGAAGGCGAAGAAACTTACTCCCAGAAGAGCGAACGCCCAGACGTAGTTCTCACTGTTGCCCTTGCCTGTTTAGAACTAGGTCGCGAACAATGGCAACAGGGGCACTATGAAAATGCTGCAATTTCCTTAGAAACTGGAGAGGAACTGCTTGCACGGGAAGGGCTTTTCCCCAGTGGAAGGGCGGAAATTCAATCCGACCTTTACAGATTGCGACCGTACCGAATTTTGGAATTACTGGCACTACCTGAAGCTCAAACCAGCGAAAGAGCCCAAGGATTGCAATTATTACAAGACGTTCTCAATGAGCGAGGTGGTATTGATGGCACAGGAGATGACAAATCCGGTTTAAACATAGATGATTTCCTAAGATTTATCCAGCAACTGCGAAACTACCTAACAGTCACAGAACAGCACCAATTGTTTAACGCGGAAAGCGCCCGTCCTTCAGCTGTTGCCACATATTTGGCTGTTTACGCTTCCATAGCAAAAGGATTTTCTCAACGTCAACCTGCATTAGTTCGTCAGGCAAAGCAAATGCTGATCCGCTTGAGCAGGCGTCAAGACGTTCATTTAGAACAGTCGCTCTGTGCTTTGCTTTTGGGGCAAACTGAAGAAGCAACTCGTGCATTGGAGCTATCTCAAGAGTATGAAGCCTTGGCTTTTATTCGGGAAAATTCTCAAGACTCGCCAGACCTTTTACCGGGATTGTGCCGCTATGGGGAACACTGGTTGCAAAACGAAGTGTTTCTTCACTTTCGGGATTTAGTAGACCAGCCAGTTTCCTTAAAAGATTATTTTGCCGATCCAAACGTCCAAGCTTATCTAGAAAACCTGCCGACAGATGCAGACACCGCTTATGAATCGGCAGGAAATTATCAGAACCCAAGCGGGCAAAGTCAAACAAATCGTCGGAGTTTCCGTAGCAATTCAACACCAGTTTCCGAACAATTGCCAACGTCAAGAACACCTTATGTGGGACAACCAGAAAGCAGAACGCAGCAAAGGCAGGAAAATTCACACTTTGCTCAACCCAGCTATACATCAGCCAATCCTTCAAGCGGTGTCCGCCCCACAACAGAAAGTGTCAACTCACTTCCTCATACGGAGCGTCCTGCCAGAGGTACCCATTACAATTTCAATGGCTCGGGCTCGAATACAGCATACCCCCAACGAACAAGGCACAAAGGTCAACCAGGTGGAGCGGGGTATGGGCCTGAGAACCGTCCAGTTTCATCACGTCGTCGTCGGGGACGCAACGGGCGATTGCCAATGCGATTATTGTGGATGACACTTGCCTCTGTAGCCAGTTTAGTTTTATTGTGGCTGGTCGTCTCAACAACGGTTGGATTGGTTAGAAATTTGTTTTCCCCTGGGCTCACTTTAAAGGGGGAACAGTTGGCAGTCGAACTCAACCAACCGATCGTACCCATTCCCGACCCCACGAGCCAACCACAACTCCCTACAGGATCTTTGACAAAAGAACAAGCTGGGGAAATCGTTCAAACTTGGTTGGATATCAAAGCCGCAGCTTTTGGTCCAAAACACGAACTCTCTAGTTTGGAGCAGATTTTAGCAGGTCCAACCTTGTCAAAATGGCGACAGTGGGGACAACGAGAAAGAACCAATAACCGCTATCGGAAATACGAACATAGCGTGAAGATTGAATCCTTACAAAACGGTCAGACCGACCAAAACCGTGCGGCGGTAGAAGCTTCGGTAACTGAAGCAACAGAGTTTTATGAAAACGGTCAAATGAAAAGATCTGATAAGGAACAATTAAGAGTAAGGTATGATTTAATACGTATGGATGATGGGTGGCGTATCCGAGATATGTCAGTTCTTAAAAGCATCAGTATGGCGATTTGATAGTAACTGTTGTTAGTGTTAATTTTTAACTGATTTGATTCTCAGTTCCATCTCCGCCCATTTATACGCCAGTAAACGATGGACTCGCTGACGAAGGACGTCCCAATCAAATGGTTTTGTGAGGTAGCCTGTTACACCTACCTCAAAAGCTCGATTGACAAACTTTGTATCTTCAAGAGCGGTAATCATTAAAATGGGGGGACAGCGATCGCCTAAAAGATCCCGCAATTGGGAACAGCAAGTAAAGCCATCCATCTTTGGCATCATGGCATCTAGTAACACCATATCTGGCGTTTGCACCTGACAGATATCCAAACACTGTTGTCCGTTGCTAGCCTCAGCAACAGAGTATCCTTCTTTCTCAATGACCTGACGCAGCACAAACCGTACTGGCTTTTCATCATCTACAACAAGAATCATGGGTGGATTGCTGTCAAAGACAGTATTCATCATCCTCTCTCCTCGGATGTTCTCACTAATCGCAAAGTAGCTTTTACCTGTTGATACTCTTTTTTTTATTATGTGACCAGCGTAAAAGTACGGCGTTGCTGATTTTAAATTGAGGAATTCCCCATCCCTCGCGCCAAACTTCTACTGGCTGTGGCAATCCAGGTCATTGAATTTTTCTACTTTCTTGAGGGCAGGACTAATTATTAGGTAATATTACTTATTATGACCAAAGCAATAGCTTCGCTACAGCATAGCGGCAGCTCGCCAGAATTCTAATCCAATAATTTTGAAGCTTTTACTGTGCAGTACTTTTTGCAAGATTCAATGATGGAAAGCGCCCTATTTTAAGCTTTCTATTATTTTCTGCCTTCTGGTGATTTGGTTACATCTGGTTTCAAGATTGTTTTGACCAAATCCCTCTTGAGTCAGTTATCAATCTTAGATGCTTCTGAGGTATTTTAAAGTAAATGCTCACAATATATTGAGAATTATTGAGTTGCGAAGATGCAAGTTAAGTTTATTTTCTTTTCGTGCAAGAATAGGCTAGTGGCTGGTAGCCTGTGAATATATGACTGTATAGAGAGTAATTGCAGTGTTTTCATTTCTTAACCAAGCTTGACAACAACTAAATAATGCTTAAGTTCTAAACCAATCGGCTAATTTGTTAACAGTATTGAAAGACTAACGATTTAACTATGGTAATTCGATTCCCTAACCTAAATATGAAACATTATCACTATGACTGGATTGTAGAATGGTGCCAAGAAAATGGCTGGACAGACGTGTTTGAGGAAAGAGCCAATAACTACTGGGCTTTTCCGCCAGGTGCCGTTATGCCAGAGCCCATTCCAAACCAAGTTCTTAGATTGATTAAAACTCAAAAGGGAATGACCGCTCAAGAAAAGTTTTGGTCTATATCAGCCGTCATAGGAACGATCGCAGCAGTTATTTCTACCTATGTCTTAAAATGTCCCATGCCACTTGTTTTGGCTTTTGCTTTTGACGCAGTCACAGCAGCCCGACTTGAAATTGAGGAAGCTTAATCAAAGGTCGCTGAAGGGGCAAACCGAGCTATGTCTAAAGACGCGCCATGGCGCGTCTCTACACAAAAACCTTTGATCGTCGTAGTGCCATATTTGGTGTAATGCCACTCCAAATTCAACCAGTATTGTACCCTTAATCTTCTGTTAATTGATATTGTACTCTGAGTCGTTGGTCGCGATCGCCTGCCAATTCGGTTAATATTGGGTTAAGAACTGTTGTTTTCCGTGAGTTTTCCTCAAAAACCAGATCGAGCCTATCTTCTAACTCCACACTTTGCTGATTTGGTTGGAGCGATCTGGGAGTAAGATTTCCTTGGTTTTGGGTAGCGCTCGAAGTTTGAGACGTAGAGTTTGGATAAAGTTCCCTAATACTGCGACTTTGAACTCCACGAAGAGAATCGCCTGATAAGGTAACATTTCGAGATTGTGACCGAGATCCCATGACTGTTTGAGCGTGAGCAGTTGGTGATAGCTCAACGATGAAAAGTAGTGCCCCAAAGGTGACTAAAATTTTAGGTATCATTTATTTGCGCCTCCTGATGTCTTAGGTTGTCATGTAATCCTCACACCTGAAAAAAGTCCCTCTACTCTCACCATAAGAAGGCAACTCTATTCTTACCTCCATCTTGAAGCCGACATCAGAAGGCTGAAGGCAAAGGATGTCAAGAAATACGATACTAAGGCTTATCCTGGTTTGGTTGACTTCTTGATGAAGAAGTTGATGTTGAATACCTTCCGTTATAAATTTGAGCAAACTGTTGCGCTGTGAAAGCTTGTATTAAGCTTAAGTTGATTAGTGATTGACTAATGAATTTTGCATAGCTTGCACTTAGATAGGGACGGTATTCCTGCCGCTTTATCAAATGAGTTTGGAAGAAAGCCAAGCTCAAAGCTTTAACATAGGATTGAGCGATCGCAGGATCGGGACCGATTAAACGAGGTGGAACAGGTAAGACTCCTTGAGAGGAGTTTAATGTTTGTGAAGTGGAGAAATGAGTAGCATTTTCCATGAGAACAAGATACTTATCTTGAGTTTGCAACCAGGTAAATGGACGAATTTGCTCTGGAACTGCCGGGGTAAAAATGTCTATGTCGCACTGGGATACCGACGGATGATATTGACAAGAGTTAAACCTTCTGGGTCAGCAGCAGATAAGATAAGTGCAGAGCGGAGGGCATAAAAACCATTTTGTCTATTTTCCGTAAGTAGCAATTCACCCAAACGTTTCAGTAGGTTTTCACCAATACCGGAATAAGTAAACTGAGATACTAGGGTAGGGGAAATTTCATAGCGTGTCTTGAGTAAATTGCGTAACTGAGCTAACTGCTGTGCTTCCATTCGCTTAGCATAGAAGGCAAATTCGTTAGTTATCTTACCTTCCTTTGCGAATGCTTCCAAAGAAGCTGTAGAAATGGAAAAGTCACCAAATGGTGGGTATGTAAATTCTATTTCCTCCGCACCAAGTCCTGGAGTCGCAGTTATGAGACTTGATAAGAGTCCAAAAGTAAAAGTACTCAGTACACTTAAGAGCCAGCTTTGCTGCTTGTTGAGGTGAGGTAACGAAAAAGGGTGGGTGTTGAGATGGCGCAAATAGCGTAAAAACCAGGGCAAGATTCTTAAGTTAGCCTTTGTCTGGCTTTGAATTTTAGTCATTTAAGGAATAATAATACTTCTTAAAAAGACTTTACCCTAATTCGGACCATACTGAATACCTGTCGTGTACTGTAAGCCCTCCCCAACCTACGCACTTATATTTGGTGATTGAAGAATTACTTTGTAAATAAATTTCTCTTTGGAGGCTCGTTTTCGGTCTGGTTGTTTGGAACTTCCCAAATATTCTGTCTTCCCTGGTTTTGCTCCACTAGTAACTGAAGGTGAAGTGGTAATTTATCCATCTGCCCTACAGACCAAACTTCACCATTTGACAGTTCTTTTTCTACAAGTTCGTAAAACATATACTCACCCATTGTTGAAAGTATTCTGTAGCCGTTGGAGGACGATCGCTAATTACGTAATTACTGATTTTTGAATATTTTGGGTTATATTTACAATCAATTGATTTTGATTTTAACTACAACTAGCAAAAATGAGTGTTGCAGCAAATACAATTATTGAGAGAAAAACAAAGCGACGACCAATGATTGTTAAAGGTTGTGAAGTTTGACGAATATTCATACGAAATAGAAAATTTGACTGAGCAGATTATGCTAATCATTTGACAGAGATCCTTGTTAAAGGAAGTATGGGAACTTCAGCATTCAACCATTCCAAGAAAGTTTGGTTAATTTCTGTAGGCGATATTTCAGCAATAAAGTTAGTGTAATTAATGTGGTCACGGATCGCTCTTTCAATTTCATCCCGATAACCCTGTTGAGTTTTCACAATCAATACTACTTCTGGTTCTTCTGTGATTTCTCCTTTCCATACGTAAGCGCAGGTAATCGGAAACCAATTGACACAAACAGCTAGCCTTTGCTCTAACAAAGCACGACCAATCTTACGTGCTTCGTCTGAATTATTCAAGGTAATGTAGTAGAGTTTCATGTGTAAGAAATAAACGCAGAGTAACAAGCAAACTACAAAGTGCAGTAAGCCTATCGATTTGCCGTATTTTTAGATTAAGTGAAGGTTATCATAAACATTCATAGAAAATCAAGCCGGACAATTAATTCTTTACCAATTAAAATCGCTCAACCCAAGGTCGTAATTCGACTTCTCATGTCCAAGGATTGCGAAACTGGGGTAGAATCTCAGTGTAAGCTGTAAGAAAACTGACATTACCTATTAATTACACGTATAGCACGGTTGCTTATTCAAGTATTCAATCGAGGTTAAGGCGTGTCGGAGTATTGAACTTTTTAGTATCAAAAATAATATTTTTATTTGGTATCATTACTGTATTATTGGGAGTTGTCAATAGTACTATCCGCCCATCTGAAAGCTATGATACTTCTGCTAAATTTAATAATAAATTTTCTAAGTTTGAGTACGATCTAGACTTAGAAGTGTTAAAACTTGGGGGTTTAGAAAATAAGCAAGTTGATGTCAAAATTATACTCGAGCTTTTGAGTAGAAAGAATGATGAACTTTTTAAGTTGGTAGCTGAATATAATGAGGCAGGGTCACTCCGTCAGCGAGAAGCTGATATTGAGACTTTAAACCAAAAAATTGAGGATCTGAAAAAGTTAGCAAACATTCATAGCACTCCAATTCAGACACCTAATGGTACTAGCGGTAACGAATCTCCAATTAACTAATGGTTCATCGCATTAATTATGAGGGGTTACCTTAGTTACATACCCAACTTTTTTAAGAAGTCGGGTATCTTGTAGCCCATCAAAATTAATGAGGTGAGTTCTAGTGGTCTGTCCCATTAATTTTGGGGGGTTGGTCTGAGTTGTAATAGCGAAGACAGCGCAACTACGAACCTATCAAAACTTTTGGGACAGACCACTAGGCTGATATCTTGCACCATCTTCAGAAACAGGGTTTGTTGAGAACGACTACTCTCAGAGAGTGCCATTCGATTACCTAAAAACGCAGGTAGGGCTAAGCCGCACAACAACAAACGTGCGGCTTAGCCTTAATCTTTTGTTCAGAAGCCCGGTTTCTTCGCCTTTGTGGGCAATGGTGCAAAATCTGAGTAAAGATACTTTCTCCTCAGCTATCAATCACTTTTATTTATCTTTTTAAGAAAAAAGAACATTTGCTTGTATCTCATTGAGGGCAGTAACATTGAGAACGTTCGCATCTCATGTACTTTACTGAGGAACATAAATCACTAACTTGATAGCTGGCGATCGCATCGTCTAGAAAAAGTTTAACACTGGGAAATCGGCTATAACTGGCGAACCTTTGCTAAAGCAAAAAGTGTATAGCTTAAAACAAAATTGTCTTTACTTTGTGAGCAATGACCATGAGTTGGCTAATTACTACATTAGTTATTGGATTTTCTGCTGCTTTTGCAACTACCTTTGATGATAATTTATACTTGACCGCATTCTTTGGGAAAGTCGATCGCACCTTTCGTCCCAAACACATTATTTTTGGTGAATTTCTTGGATTTACTGCATTAGTGTTTGCGAGTCTCCCTGGCTTCTTCGGCGGTCTAGTCATTCCAAGCACTTGGATTGGATTGTTAGGTTTTCTTCCAGTTGCTATTGGTATCAGCCATCTCATGACTCAAGAAGAGGAAACAGAGGAAGTCGTACAAACTGTAACAGCTAACTTTAACTCTCCTGCAAAATCTCAGCGCCATAACAAGTCCCTATGGGCAACTCTCAGAGATCCTCAAACTTACCGCGTCTCTGCAGTGACCATTGCAAATGGTGGAAATAACATTGGGATTTATGTGCCTTTATTTGCTAGCAGCGATCTCCCGAGTTTAGGGGTGATTTTGTGTATTTGCTATATGACTGTTGGGTTGTGGTGCTTCCTCTCTTACAATCTGACTCGCAATCCTCTCATGGCTCCTGTTTTAACTCGCTATGGTCGTAAAATCTTCCCCTTTGTGTTGATGTGGTTGGGAATGTCCATCCTGATGAAGAGTGAATCATATCGGCTTTTAGCTCATCTAGCAATGTTTCCCCATTAGGCACAATCGCGATCGCACAAAGCCCATACCCTCCAGAGTAATCATTTTAAGTACTTGAAAAGCCCGGTTTTTCCTTGACCTAAGTCGAAGAAACCGGGTTTCGTCAGATTAGTGTACTAATGAAGTGAACTACCCACACTACCGAAAAGCGCGGTAAGTGATGGGCTTCGAGCTTCATAGACCGTTGCCTTTAAATCTGGC